>CAZYMK010000129.1:0-8611 GCA_964648885.1 uncultured Geobacter sp.
GGCAGGTTGCTTGATCTGCTGGCTCAAGAACTGCCGCAAGCACAGCTGACCGGGTTGGATCTGGCACCGAACATGCTGCAGCAGGCCAGGGAGCGGCTCAAGGAACGGGCCTGTCTGGTGCAGGGGGATGCGGAGCAGTTGCCGTTTCCTGACCGGTCATTCGATCTGGTGGTTTCCAGCTCTACGTTTCAGTGGCTGGGCCAGCTTGATGCCTGTTTTGGTGAAGTGACTCGCGTGCTGAAGCCTGGTGGGCGGTTTGTTTTTAGTCTGTTTGGCCAGGGCACCCTGGGAGAGTTGCAGCTTTCATGGCGGACAGCCCTTGCCGATTGTCGCCGGACTGATACCGTGCAGCAACAGGATGGCACCCACCGTTTTCATACTGTTGAACAGGTGGCAGCTGCCCTTGCAGCGGCCGGATTCCACAGCAGCCAGGCTTGGGGTGAGCAGGAGACGGTCTGGTACCCTGACGTGCCGCAACTGCTGCAGGCGGTCAAGCGGATCGGTGCCGGAACGGCACGACCGCCAGCTGGAGGCGGGTTGGGATGGCGCAGCGTGCTGCACGCCATGGCAGCGGTGTATCGGGAGCGGTTCGGCACCGATGAAGGGGTACCGGCGAGCTATCAGGTCATCTATGGGAAAGGAATCAGGTGATCAGCTGCTCATCAGGGCGCCAATGATTTTTCTGGCCAGGGGGTGCACCACGCTGTAATGCACTTCAACACCGTCCCGCTTGCCTTCAATCACCCCTTTGTTCTTGAGCAGGGCCAGATGTTGGGAAACCGTGGCCTGGGGCAGGTTAAGGCACTCCCAGATATGCTTGACATTGCACTGCTGAGAGCAGAGGCCAGCCACTATCTTGAGCCTGATTGGATGGCCCAGAACCTTAAGGATTTCAGCTTCGTTATTAAACATCAAGCTTTTGTCGAATTCCATTGGTGTCCGCCTGTAATTTTTGTGAAAACTATATATATAAATATCTGGCCTGTCAATCTGAACCGGTTGAAACAGCTTGAATCGGGACACACTGAGCCCATAATTTAACTTGCAACCGCTCCAGCGCTGTGGTATCTCCCAAGTCACCTTTTGTTTTTGTCTGACAAAGTGGGCTCGCAAGGCCCACTTTTTTATTTCTCTGGAGTAGAGTGTATGGCAGTGGTTGATGTTGCGGGACAGGTTACGGAGTTGTTGCAGCCCCTGCTTGACGAAAAGGGTCTTGAGCTGGTGGAACTTGAGTTCAAGAAGGTCGGCCGGGGCTATCTGCTGCGCGTTTTTATCGATAAACCGGGTGGAGTCAATCTGGACGACTGCGCGGACCTGAGCCGTGAGCTGTCAGTACAGCTGGATGTCGATGACTGCATCCCGGGCCACTACAACCTCGAAGTTTCCTCCCCAGGCCTTAATCGGCCGCTGAAGAATGAGCGCGACTTTGTACGCTATCAGGAACAACTGGCGGTGATCAGGACGGTTGAGCTGCAGGCTGATGAAAAAGGCAGCCGTCGCAAGACCTTTCTGGGGATACTGCAGGGAGTAGAAGAGGGATGCGTGCTCATCCGTCTCAAGGAAGGGCCTCTGGCCAGAATTCCGCTGGAAAACATTGCAAAGGCCAATCTGGAGTTCGAATTTTAGCAATAATCTGCTGATACAGCAGTATCAGTGACGTCATAAGGAGATGCATGCCGTGGATACAATTGTCAGCCTCAAACAGGCCATAGAGCAGATTGTCAAGGAAAAGGGTATCGATCGTCAGGTGGTGATCGAGGCGATGGAGCAGGCAGTGTTGTCTGCTGCCAACAAGAAATATCGCAATACCCGCAACCTTGAGGCTCGCTATAATCCGGATACCGGTGAGGTGGAGCTGTTTGAGTATGTGGTGGTGGTTGAGGAAGTGCAGGACTCCTACACGGAAATATCGCTGGACGAGGCCCGTGAGATGGACCCCGAATGCGAAATCGGCGATGAACTGGGTGAGAAAATCGACTCAGGCGATTTTGGGCGGATTGCCGCCCAGACTGCCAAACAGGTCATTATCCAGAAGGTGCGTGAAGCAGAGCGTGAAACCGTCTTTAACGAATACAAAGACCGTCAGTGGGAAATCGTCACTGGTCAGGTACGTCGTTTTGAACGGGGTGACCTGCTGATCGATCTGGGCAGGGCCGAGGCGATCCTTTCCAACAAAGAGCAGATGCCCCGTGAGGTCTACCGGCCCAGTGACCGGATCCGGGCCATTATCACCGACATTGCCATGACCACCAAAGGCCCCCAGATCATTCTTTCCCGTACCCATCCCCAGATGCTGGCAAAGCTGTTTGAGGCTGAGGTTCCGGAGATTGGTGAAGGTCTGGTGGAGATCGTCAATGTAGTGCGTGATCCGGGCAGCCGTGCCAAGATTGCTGTTTCATCCAACGATCGTGACATTGATCCGGTGGGTGCTTGTGTCGGTATGCGCGGATCGCGGGTGCAGAATGTGGTCTCTGAGCTGCGTGGCGAAAAGATCGACATCATCCCCTGGTCTGCCGATATGGCCCGCTATGTCTGTAACGCCCTTTCACCGGCTCAGGTGACCAAGGTCTTTATGGATGAAGAACAACGCACCCTGGAGGTGATTGTGCCGGATGATCAGCTTTCGCTGGCCATTGGCAAGCGCGGACAGAACGTCAGCCTCGCAGCCCGTCTGACCGGCTGCAGGATCGACATCAAGGGGGAAGGAAGCCCTGATGAGAACGAACTAGATGCCTTCTCTTCCTTTGACGGTACGCAGGTGGCTGAGGAAGAACAACTGGACGAGGCTGCCGAGGCGGAACAGCAGCCGGTTCAGGAGGAGCCGGAGGCCCCGTAGGTGGTTGCCCGACCTGCTGCAGCTCCCGTGCGCAGCTGCACAGCCTGCCGCCGCGAAGCTGATAAAGCTGCTTTGCTGCGTTTTGCCTGCGCACCGGATGGAACTGTCGTGCCGGATCTGGAGCAAAAACTGCCCGGCCGGGGTGCCTATACCTGTCTCTCGCGGGCCTGTCTGCTGCAGGCAGTGGCACGACGCGGTTTTCAGCGGGCCTTCAAGGGCAAGGCCGACATGGTTGACGGCCCGGAACTGGCCGGTATGGTGCAGCAGCAGATGGAACGGCGTATCAGCGGTTACTTGTCTCTTGCAGCCAAGGCCGGGGCGCTGGTTTCCGGCAGCGAAGCGGTTGAGCGGGTGTTGAAGGGGGCTAAACCGGTTTACCTGTTACTGCTGGCTGAAGATATCTCGCCGGCGATAGGGGATAAGTGGTATGGCATGGCTGAAAGACTGCAGCTGCCGGTGGTGCGGATGTTTAGCAAAGATACTGTAGGGCAGCTGATGGGTAAAGATTCGGAGCGCAGTGCCGTGGTGGTGATGTCAGACGGCTTTGCGCGGTCATTGATCAGAGAATGTGAACGATACAGGACGTATCTTGAGGAGGAGAGCGGGCGATGAGCAAGACCCGGGTAAGCAATCTGGCTGAAAAGCTGGGCATCGAAACCAAGGAGGTTCTGGCCAGGCTGAAGGCGTTGGGCTACGACGCAAAGTCAGGTTCATCAGCGGTTGATGATGAGGCAGTGGCGAAACTGAACGCAGCCGGGCCGGTTGAGCAGGGGCCTGAAGAGGTGCGGGTCACCTCGACCATCGTTCGCCGGCGTGCTCGGCCTGCATCAGAAACGGCTGCAGCAGAGAGTTCTTCAACAGCTGCGGCAACTGTGCCGCCTCCTGCCGCTCCCCTGGAAAAACCGGCTGAAAAGACGGTGACAATTCCCGATCGGGTGCAGGTGGTGAAAAAGGCTGTCGAGGCTGCCCCGCCACCTGTTCAGCAGGAAGCAGCACTACCTGCTGCCGAGGTTGCTGTGCAACCGGATGCACCGGTCGAGTCCAGCACAGAAAATACCCCTGCGGCACCGGTACTGCCTGCTGTTGAAAAAGCTGACAAACCGGCTCCTGTCATTGAGCGGGCCAGTGCCACTCAGGCACGCATCCTTGGACGGGTTGAAATCCCCATTACTCCGGAACCCAGACCGTACCGACGTGATCAGGGACGTGGTCCCGGCTCTAATGACCGAAGCCCACGGCCTGCGGGTGGCGAATTCCGTGGTCCTCGCCCGGCTGGTGCCGGGGATGGGCGTGGTCCTCGTCCGGCCGGGTCAGGAGACAGCCGTCCGTCCGGACCTCCGCGTGATGGTGGCGCCCCTCGTCCAGCCGGTCCCCGTCCGGTACAGTTGACCCAGGTTGACCTGGCACCCCAGGCCGATGAACGCCGTAAGGGACCTGGTGGTCCAAGCCGTAAACCGGGTGGTCCGTCAAAAGACGCAGACAAGGCCAAGAAGGCGGTGCCGGCGAAAGGTAAAGGGCGAGAGCAGCTGAGCAAGCAGGCGCTGCTTGAGCGTGAGGAGCGTCAGTTTGATCCGTTCCACAAAAATCGCAAAAAAGGCAAGGAACGTGATCTGCCCGGCCAGACCGAGCTGACTACTCCCAAGGCAATCAAACGAATCATCAAGATATCCGAGACCATTACCATCGGTGAGCTGGCCAAGCGGATGGGGATCAAGGCCACGGACCTGATCCGCTCCATGATGAAGATGGGCAGCATGGTTACCATTAACCACGTGCTTGACCATGACGCCGCAGTTCTGCTGGCATCCGATTACGGCTACGAGGTTGAAAACGTGGCGGTTGACCTGGATGAAATCCTTGAGTTTACTCCTGATGCGCCGGAACTGCTGCAGATGCGACCACCGGTGGTGACCATCATGGGCCACGTTGATCATGGCAAGACTTCGCTGTTGGACGCAATCCGTAAAGCCAATGTCATAGACGGTGAGGCAGGCGGCATTACCCAGCACATTGGTGCCTACGACGTCGAACTGCACGGTCGCAAGATCACCTTCCTTGATACGCCGGGTCACGAGGCCTTTACTGCCATGCGGGCCCGTGGCGCCAAGGTTACGGACATTGTTATCCTGGTGGTGGCGGCCGATGATGGCGTTATGCCCCAGACCAAAGAGGCAATTAACCACTCCAAGGCTGCCGGCGTGCCGATCATTGTTGCCATCAACAAGA
The DNA here is from genome assembly GCA_964648885.1 of uncultured Geobacter sp. Taxonomy (GTDB): domain Bacteria; phylum Desulfobacterota; class Desulfuromonadia; order Geobacterales; family Pseudopelobacteraceae; genus Trichlorobacter. The sequence continues at coordinate 5,063 of CAZYMK010000129.1, forward strand.
TTGACAAGCCAGATGCCAAGCCGGAAAGGGTCAAGCAGGAGATGACCGAGCACGGCCTGGTTGCCTCTGACTGGGGTGGTGATACCACCATGGTGGAGGTTTCCGCCAAGCAGCGCCTCAACCTGGAAGAACTGCTGGAGATGGTACTGCTGCAGGCTGACGTGATGGAGCTGAAGGCAAATCCGGACAAGGCTGCCAAGGGCACCATTGTCGAAGGCAAGCTGGATAAGGGGCGTGGTCCGGTGGCCACGGTACTGGTGCAGGAAGGCACCCTGCGTACCGGTGATTACTGTGTGGTCGGTGTCCACTCCGGACGTGTGCGTGCCATGCAGAATGACCGTGGCGAGCGGGTTCTTGCAGCCGGGCCTTCCATGCCGGTTGAGGTGGTAGGACTGCCGGGTGTGCCGGATGCCGGTGATATCTTTGTGGCCATGAAGGACGAAAGACAGGCCAAAGAGATCGCTACCCTGCGTCAGATCAAGCAGCGTGAGCTGGAGCTGGCCAAGCATGCCAAGATGTCGCTGGAGCAGCTTTATGAGAAGATCCAGAAGGGCGAAGTCAAGGATCTCAATGTTATTGTCAAGGCCGATGTACAGGGTTCAGTGGAGGCGGTGGCCGAATCGCTGCGCAAGCTGTCCACTGATGCAATCCGGCTGAACGTGATTCATACGGCTGTGGGTGCCATTACCGAGACCGATGTCAACCTGGCCACCGCCTCCAATGCCATCATCATCGGCTTCAGTATCCGTCCCGAGGTCAAGGCCCAGGCCCTAGCCGAGAAGGAAGGGGTTGATATCCGCCTCTACAACGTGATCTACGACGCCGTGGATGACGTGCGTAAGGCAATGGAAGGGATGCTGGAACCGATCTTCAAGGAAAAATACCTGGGCCGGGCCGAGATCCGCGAGGTATTCTCGGTGCCCAAGGCGGGTAACGTGGCCGGTTGTTACATCCAGGACGGCAAGATCATCCGTAATGCCCAGGTCCGTCTGCTGCGAGATAACGTAGTGGTTTACCAGGGCAAGCTGGCCACCCTGCGCCGCTTCAAGGATGATGTCAAAGAGGTTGCCACCGGCTATGAGTGCGGTATGGGCCTGGAAAACTATAACGATATCAAGATCGGTGATATCATTGAGGCCTTTGAGATGGAGAAGGTAGCAGCAAAACTATAGGGGCAAAGGTCAAGGGTCAAGGGTCAAGAAAGAATTCAATCTTTTACCCTTGCCCCTTGCCCCTTGACCCGTGACCCTGGGTTTCTATGCATAAACGTTCCGACAAGGTCGCCGAGACCATCCATACTACTATCTCCATCATCCTGTCGCGGGGATTGAACGACCCTCGCATCGGGTTTGTCACCATCACCGGGGTGGAGGTGACTGATGACCTGCATCTGGCGCGGATTTTTTTTACCGTGATTGGTGATGAGACCTCCAAAAAGAACACGGAGGCCGGTCTCAAGAGTGCTGCCGGTCATATCCGTCATGAACTGGGCAAGGTGCTGAAGATGCGCTACACCCCTGATATTTTATTTAAATATGATCATTCCCAGGAGTACGGTCAGCGGATTGATGACCTGCTGCGGGAAGTAGGGACTGGTGATGAAGGAGACGGTTCAGAACATCGTTGAGGCGATCCGGCACAGCCGGACCGTACTGGTGGTCAGCCATGAAGGGCCGGACGGCGATGCGGTTGGCTCTTCCCTGGGCATGGCTGCTTTTCTGCGTGCAGTGGGCAAACAGGTAACCGTGCATCTGGCCGACCCGGTGCCGGAACTGTACCGCTTTCTGCCCGGCGCTGAACAGGTGACCGCTACTATTCCTGATCAGGACTATGACCTGGCCTTTGTGCTTGATGTGGGTGAGTTCCGGCGGGCCGGTATGCAGTTCGGCAGTTTCAAGCGGATCGGTCAAACCATCAACCTTGACCACCACCTTACCTGTGAGAACTTCGGGGTCTATAATCTGATTGACACCGAAGCGGCAGCAACCGGCCTGCTGGTTTGGCGGATTGCGGCTGCCTACGGTTTTACTGCTGATTACGGCACCGCTCTTTGTCTGTATGTGGCGATACTGACCGACACCGGATCATTTCGCTATTCCAATGCCAACCGCGAGGCCTTTGAGACCGCCGGCCTGTTGATGGAACAGGGCGGTCTGAATGCCTGGTCGGTCTCGGAGAAATTGTTTGAGAGTCAGCCGCGCAAACGGCTTGAACTATTGAGCCGGGTGCTGCCCACCCTTGAGTTTGTCAGAAACGGTCAGGTTGCCTCCGTTGCCGTGACGCTTGATATGTACGCCGCCACTGGTACCGATGCGGAACTGACTGATGGTTTTGTCAATTACCCCCGTTCCGTTGCCGGGGTTGAGGTAGCGATCCTGTTCCGTCAGCTGGAGGAGCGCAGGTTCAAGATCGGTTTCCGCTCCAAGGGAACCGTGAATGTGGCTCTGCTGGCCCAGGGTTTTGGCGGCGGCGGGCATCACAACGCTGCCGGCGGCACAGTTGACGGGACTCTGGAAGAGGTCAAGCAGATCGTCTACAGGGCGGTTGAAGCAGCCCGGTGGTAAACGGTTTTCTGATCATTGACAAACCGGCCGGTATCAGTTCCCACGATGTGGTCAATCGGGTGCGCCGGATCCTGGGCACCAAGAAGGTTGGTCATACCGGCACCCTTGATCCCTTTGCAACCGGTGTATTGCCGATTGCAGTAGGGGAGGGGACCAAGGCAATCCAGTTTCTGGATGAAGGACAGAAGGAATATCTGGCCACCATCAGATTAGGGATAACAACTGATACTCTGGATATCACCGGAACGGTCCTGCGAGAGTGTGACGCCACCTCCATTTCCCGTCTGCAGTTGCTGCAGTCTATGGCAGACCTTACCGGCGAAATCAGCCAGCTGCCCCCCATGTATTCAGCCATCAAGCAGGGAGGACAGCCGCTTTACAAGCTGGCCCGCAAGGGTATTGAGGTAGAACGACAGCCTCGGCGCGTGCTGATCAGTCAATTTGAACTGCTGCTGTTTGAGCCTCCTGTTGCGGAAGTGCGAGTGCTCTGCTCGCGCGGCACCTATATACGCAGCCTGGCTGATGACCTGGGCAGGCTGCTGGGGTGCGGTGCCTGTTTGACGACACTGCGGCGCAGCCAGAGCGGTCCTTTCAGGATTGAGACGGCCTGCACGCTGGAACAGCTTGATGATGCAGTGGCCCTGGGCAGAGTGGAAAGCTGCCTGGTTACGATTGAACAGTCACTCACCCATCTGCAGTCATCCGAGGTTGTTGCCCAGGAACTGCAAGCCCTTCGTCACGGCGTGCTGCCCCGCCTCTCCGTGGCAGGCATGCAGCCCGGCCTGATAGGGCTTTGTCATAACCACCAGCTGCTGGCGGTTGCAGAAAAGACGGCTGATGATCAGATTGAGCTGAAACGAGTTTTTAACTGACGGAAATGCTTTACAGTTCAAGCGAGGTATGCTACAGATACTACCCTTTGAACGTTTAACCGGTGTTTCGACACATAATCCCGATGTAGTGCAGGAGGAGCCAACAGGTGCTG
>CAZYMK010000130.1:0-8607 GCA_964648885.1 uncultured Geobacter sp.
CCATGTCCTGCCTGGACTGCCATGACTCCCACAAGGTGGGCGCCAGCGGTGCCGGCAAGAGCAAGACCCTGAAGAAGCCTGCCCTTGAGACCTGCGCAGCCTGCCATAAGGGCGGGGCCGAGAAGGTGCTGACCGTGCTGGACGGCATGAAAGGCTGGCCCAAGTACAAGTACGGCGAGTGGGGCGGTGAAGGCGGTCGTGCAGCCCCCCGGTCACACGTCTTCAACTTTGATGAGCAGGGCCGTTCCTACGCCCTCAATCCTTCCCAGTACCACTGGGCCCTCAAGAAGGACGGCGATGCCAAGAAAGAGGCCGACTGGTCAGCCATCTGGCCCTGGGAAAAGGCCGCCTTTGAGAAGAAGGGGATGACCGTGAAGATCGGCGCCAAACCCTGGGAAATGTAACCACTGAACGAAATCTTCATCAACTGAAACAGCCGCTCCGGATCACCGGGGCGGCTGTTTTCGTGTAGGCCCGGCAGGACGGAATTGCCTGCAGAGCGTAAAGCAGGTATGCTACTGCATCGGTCTGCCCATTACATGCTGCAACGAGATCCTGCCATGCTTCCAGCCCTGCTGAGCGCCCTGCTCGATATCTTTCTGCCGCCCCGCTGCCACATATGCCGGGCTTTGATCCCCGGCAGCGGCCCCCTGCATATCTGCGACAGCTGTTATGCAGGGCTGCCGATCATCAGCCCGCCGTTCTGCTCCATCTGCGGCATACCATTACAGGGAGCAGGCGAAAGCCACCCCTGCGGCCGCTGCATCACCGCACCGCCCCCCTACCTGGCAGCCCGGGCAGCCCTGCGCTATGAAGGGGCCTGCCGCGACCTGATCCACGCCTTCAAATACCGGGGCAAAAGCCAGCTGCGGCGGCCGCTGGGACTGCTGACCGCTCAACTCTTGCTGGATTTCCAACAGACGTATCAGCCCGACCTGCTGGTGCCGGTGCCGCTGCACCGCTCTCGTCTGCGCAGCCGTGGTTTCAACCAGTCGGTGCTTTTAGCCGAGCTGCTGGCCAAACAGTGGCAGATTCCGCTGCAGCGGCAGCTGCTGCAGCGCACCCGTGCCACCACTCCCCAGATGGAGTTGACCCGCGCCGAACGTCTGACCAACCTGCAGGGGGCCTTCAAGGTACACGACAGCAGCCTGGTGGCGGGCCGCCGCATCATGCTGGTGGATGATGTCTTTACCACCGGCAGCACCCTGGCCGCCTGTGCCACAGCTCTGCTGCAGGCCGGTTGCCGTGAGGTGACAGCGGTAACCGTTGCCCATGCCCCCTAAACTACGGCACACCGCTTGTAAAACCAGTTGACAGCGCTTCAACACTCACTTATACCGTTTTCCGTATACATTCTTAAGGAGGAACTATTGCATGCGTCTGTCAACCAAAAGCCGTTACGGGCTGCGCGCCCTGTTTGATATCGCCTACAACAACGACAATCAGCCGGCCCAGGTCCATGAGATCTCCAGGAGGCAGGAGATCTCGCCGCGCTACCTGGAGCAAATCTTCCAGAACCTGAAGAAATCAGGCATTCTGAAGAGCAAACGCGGTCCCCAGGGCGGCTACACCCTGGCCCGGCGTCCGGACCAGATCACCCTGCTTGAGATCATCAAGGCCACTGAACAGGATGCCCTGATGGTTGAGTGTGCCGGCGAGGCCAAGAAAAAAAAGCGCCGCAAGAACGAATGTCCGTTTGAAGGCCAATGTGTTGCCCAGACAGTCTGGAAAGAGGCCAGTGATCTCCTTGACGGACTGTTCAACAGCCTGACCCTGGAGACCCTCTGCCAGCGCGGCACAGCCATGGGGGTTGCCAAAGAAAGCTTTTCCCGCCAGCATGTCGGCCGCTGATCGTTTCAGAACCGGACCAGTCAGCTGATCGATGCTCCGCTCCCGTAGCTATCACCACCTGCAGCGGCTGCTGCAGGAACAGGCCCCGGTGGCGGTGGCCTTTTCAGGCGGCGTAGACTCCACGCTGCTGTTGAAGGTTGCTGCCGACACCCTTGGCAGCCGTTGCTGCGCCATAACGGTTGATGCCCCCTACCACTTCCGTCAGGAATTGGCTGACGCCGCCCGGTTTGCCGAACAACTGGGCGTTCGTCACCTGATAGTTCCCTTTGATCCAGATACCGTGCCCGGCCTGCTGTACAACCCGGCCAACCGTTGCTACCTCTGCAAAAAAGCGCTGCTTAGTCTCTGCCTTACTACTCTTGCCTCTTGTCCCTGGACCCTGGCCCCCGGACCCTGGACCCTGACCGACGGCAGTACCCTGGATGACCAGACCGCCCACCGCCCCGGCCGTAAGGCCCTGCAGGAACTGGGGGTTCGCAGCCCTCTGGCTGAAGCCGGTTTTAGCAAAGCCGCTATCCGTACCCTCAGCAAAGAACGGGGTCTTGCAACCTGGTATAAACCGGCCCAGAGCTGCCTGCTGACCCGTTTTCCCCATGAGTATCCGGTTACACCTTTGGAGCTTGAGCGGGTTGAACGGTCTGAAGCAGCACTGCAGCAGTTGGGATTCACGGTGGTGCGGGTCCGCAGCCTGGGAAATCTGGCCCGGATAGAAACCGACAACGGGGAGCGGGCCAAAGCCCTGCTCCCCGCGATTGAGGCAGCCTGCAGAGCTGCAGGCTTTGAACAGATAGAACTTGATCCTGCCGGTTACCGCAGCGGCAGCATGGATCAGAACTGATACAGCACCAGCAACCCGCCGCCAACCGCCGGGCTGGCATCAGTAAAGCCGGCCAGGGCATAGACCTCCCAGGAGACCCGCCGCGACTGCAGGAAATTGACCTTCAGACGCCCCTCAAACGGCGCATCAGCCCCTTCAGCCCGTGCCGTTGAACCCCTGGCATACAGAGAGACAAACAGGCGATCCGTTGTCTGCAGACCACCCCCGGCGCTGTAGCTTACGTAGTTCTTACCCTGATAGCTGTTGGTACGATCCTGCAGGATATAGGAGCTGTCGGCAAACAGCTGGAAATCACCGAGCCACTTGGACACGGACAGACCAGGACCGCCCTCAAAGGTACCGGTACCCAGCCCGCGATCCTTGTCGCCGCTGGGCAGTTTCAGGTAGATTGTAGGCCGGATGCGTGGTGTCCGGTCACGGTCTGCCAGTACTGTCCACCCGGCCGAGAGACTGATATCCCCCAGCCCTGCTTCAGTGGCTGTACTGCTGACGCTGGTGGTGGTAGTAGTGCTGGTACTGCCGCCCCTGCGCCCCCGGCCTCCGCCGCCTGACTGTGTTACCACAACATCACTACCGGCCTTACTAGTCAGAAAGACCATCGGTAGCTCCAGGGTCAGATCAAGCGACGCTGTCGGATTAAACGCCAGAAGCACCGGCAGCGTCACCACAGTGGCATCGGCATTGTTGCCGTAATCGCCATGGGAAATCTCGGCACCGATGCCGGCGGCAAAGGAGACTCCCTGCCCCAGACGGTGCTCCGTATCCTCTGCCCTGACCGGCATCGCAATCAACAGGACTGCCAGACAGACCAGCAAGCTGCTCAGCAGCATCGCTTGTTGACGTCTCCCTTCGACGCCGGTTTCGACTCCGCTCAACCTGCGGCTCAGGGAACTGCTTTTATCACTCTGTATCACACAACCCTCCTTCATCGCGCTTTACGCATGCCGCCAGCTCCGCCGCTGCCGCCACGTTGCGTCGCCCCGCCTGCTCCCTGAGCCCCCTGCTGCCCGCTTTGACGACCACCTGCCCAGGAGGCTCGCCCGGTGTCGCTGCGCAGCATCAAGGAACCGCCGGACGGTGTGCTGATCCATTGCGTCAACAGATAGGTCTGCCCGTCCCTGCCCTGGGCCTTGGAACCCCGTACCGTTACCGAACTGCCCACCTTCCAGTCCAGATCGTCATCCTGCAGGTACCAGCGGGGCCCCAGCACCAGCGTCACCTTTTCAGCCCCCACCACAAGCTCCATGGTCACCGGATCACTGGCCGGATCAGGGCTTGCCGCAACACGGCCGGTCAGCGTTGCCACCGTGTTGCGGTCATACCCTTCCACCAGATCAAGACCGCTGGCATCCGTCCCCCGCGAGCTGCCAAAGCCCCAGAACGCATCGGCAGGTGCCTGCAGCAGAACCACCACCAGCACTGCTGCTATGGCTACGAAAAAGTGTTGCACAATCTTCCCCCACGGCAGGGGCGAACAGCGTTCGCCCACATCAGCCCGAGACACCTGAAATGTTCAGACCCTAGCGTACAAAGCCGGCCTGAATCCGGTCACGCATGGTTGTACGGAACGCTGCCTGAACGGACGGTTCTGCCGTAACATTCTGATACAACTGCTGCATATTCTGACTCATGGTCTGGACCATGGAACGGTATTTAAGCGGATCAACACCGGTACCGTTGGCATTTTGCATGATCTGGGACCGTTGCTCCATCATCAACCCCACCATCTCTTGAGCCATACTGTGAAGCCGGGTGTTATTGCCGCTGATATAGTTGCCAAGCGGATTGGTCCCAACTGGCAACCCCAGTTCTTGTCGAACCTGTTCAACCGCCTGAGCCAGGGTCAAATTTGGATCAGCAGCCATCCGCTCCTGCACCAGGGTGGAGATCGGACTGATAAAATTGGAATCAACCGTACCGGACAGGCCGCTTTCGGTGGTCACCAGAGAGGCGGCCGGCATGCAGAGCAGATAACTGTCTGCAACCGTTTTGGTGGGGTCGTCCAGATCAATCGTTGTACCGGCTGTTGCCAGGGCAATAACCGGGTACTTGCCAATATCGGTTGAGGCCACGGTCAGCGTATACTTCCCTGCCCCATCGGTGACTGCGCTTGGCTCGTCAGGGTCCAGCACAAAATCACGGTCTCTGTCCAGAAACACGGTTGCGTTGACCAGATACCCGTCTGCCACCGAACCGCTGACTGAGGCTGTTGTTGCGGTCGGAGCTGATGCGGTATCGCTGCTGCCACATCCGGCCAATGCGGCCACCAGACTGCATACTGCCACTATCTGTAAAGTTTTCATGGTGTTTTCCTTTCGTGTCAAGGCCGCTGCCAGCCCTGGGGCTGGTCAGCGGCTCCAGTCCGGTGTGCTACTGGGCAACCGGTGCGGTCGGGGCTGGTGCATTGACACCGGTGCCGTCCATCACGCCGCGCCCCTTGCCGGGACGGCTGGTGGCGCCACTGGCGGTGGTGCCGGTCTGCAGAAAGGTGCCGTCACGGCGTTGCGACCCTTCCGGCCGGACCTGGGTTGTGGACGGTGCTGCAGACTGGCCACGGTACTGGCCTCCCTGTCCACCACCCATGCCGCCACCGCCACCACGGGCAAATGACTCTCCATTAAACGCCAACACTGCGGTCAGGACCGCTGCACACATCAGTATACTCCGTGTCTTCATGGTTACTACTCCTTCATCAGCTGGATTTGGTTCGAGATCTGCTCTCGTACCCATTTCCTTTCCAGTAACCATGCCAACGAACAACAAAACTGATAACCATCTGAAATCAATCATTACTATATCTTTTCAACCGGTGCAGCCGAACTGCATGAGTGCAAGATTTGCACACGGCCCCTGCAAACGCTGCACCTGTTGCCTACTCAACCAGACCGTACTCCTTCAGCCGGTACTGCAGGGTCCGTTTGGCTATACCCAGTTTTTCAGCAGCCAGACGACGGTTGTTACCGCACTGTGCCAGGGCATCCATGATGGCATCCCGCTCCAGATCCCGCAGCCCCTTGCCTTCCCGGTCTGCTGCCAAAGCAGCAGGCAGAACGGCAGGGCTCAGATCAGGCAGATGTGCCAGGGTAATCGCCCCCCGACTGAGAATAACCGCCCGTTCCAGCACATTCTGCAGCTCGCGGATATTACCGGGCCAATCGTACCGGATCAGCACCTGCAAGGCATCGGGCATAATCTCAGGCGCAGAACGACCGATCTGTTCGGCAGCCTTGCCCAGCAGATACTCCACCAGCAACGGCAAGCCGTCACCACGCTCACGCAACGGGGGAAGGGCCAGCGGAAAGACATTCAGGCGGTAGAACAGGTCTTCACGAAAACGCCGCTCACGCACTTCAGCACCAAGGTCACGATTGGTGGCAGCCACTATCCTGACATCGGCCCGTTGCTCCCTGCTCCCGCCCACCCGTTCAAAGACCCGTTCCTGCAGGACCCGCAGAAACTTGGCCTGCAGCATCAACGGCAACTCACCGATCTCATCCAGAAACAGGGTGCCCCCGGCAGCCAGCTCAAATTTGCCCTGCCGCACCTGGGTGGCACCGGTAAAGGCTCCCTTCTCATGGCCAAACAGTTCACTCTCCAGCAGGGTTTCCGGGATGGCGGCGCAGTTCAAGGCCACAAACGGACCGTGTGCCCGCAGGCTGCCCTGATGGATTGCCCGGGCTGCCAGCTCCTTGCCGGTACCAGATTCACCGCTGATCAGCACTGTTGCCGGAGTTTGTGCCACATCAGCAATCAACCGACGCACCGGCTCCATCACCGCACCGGCAAACAGCACCTCATCCGGCGGCAATCCGGCAGCATCCCGTTCCTGCAGCACCTGCAATCTCCGGCTGCGTCCGGCTTCGGCAAGAATGCGACGTACCAGCACCCGCAGGGAGTCCGGGGTCTTCAGTGGTTTGGTCAGAAAATCCGCCACCCCTTCCTTGATGGCATCCACTGCCTCCTCCACCGTACCAAAGGCGGTCAACAATACAAACGGAGGGGCAATACCCTGGGCCGTAACGGTACGAAACAGCTCCAGCCCGTTCAGACCGGGCAGCCGCAGGTCGGACAGCACCAGATCAAAGGACTGGCGCTGCAACGCCATCAGCCCGGCCTTGCCGTCCTCACGCTCCACCACCTCATACCCTTCACCCTCAAGGATGGTGACCATCAGCTCCCGAAAGGTGGCATCATCCTCAACCAGCAGTATCCGTGCAGCGCTGCTCATACCTGCTCCCTTATCAACGGTAACGTCAGGCTGACTTCTGCTCCGCCATCGTCCCCGTTACGCAACGTGATTGTTCCCCCATACCCTTCAGCCAGTTTACGACAGATAGCCAGCCCCAGACCGCTGCCGTTGGCTCGAGTCGTAAAAAACGGCGTACCGCCTCGTTGAAGCGCCTCTTCAGAAAAACCGGGACCACTATCAGCAATCGTCATCTGTGCCATCCGGCCGTTATCGGACAGGATCACCCGCACAATGCCGCCATCAGGCATCGCCTGCAGGGCGTTGGCAAGCAGATTCATCAGCAGCTGACGCAACCGGTCCGCCGGGCAGGCCACCGGCCGCGTAACCGTTCCGGTCACGAGCAGCTCAACACGGGATAACGCGGCGGCAGCGGCAAGACCCTCCCAAACCTCATACAGGACCGTTACGGGTTCAGACTGCCCTGAGGCGAACGGCTCCTGGCGGGCATAGGTCAGCAGGTCATTCACCAACCCCTCCAGCCGCTCCGACTCAGCCACAATCCGCGCTGCATGCCGCTGCTGCCTCGGATCGGCCAGCTGTTCACCCAGCAGTTGGGCAAAACCCTTGATACCGGCCAGCGGGGTGCGCACCTCATGGGCCATCACCGCCCCCAGGGAACCCAGCTGAGCCAGCTGTTCCTGACGGGCCAGCTCTTCACTGCGGCGCTGGTCACGCCGCACCAGCCGATAACTGGCCACCCCCAGCAACCAGGCCACAGAAAGCAGAACCAGGACCAAGGTCAGGCCGGTGCGGGCTCGCTGAATAACCTGGTCAGCCTGCCAGGTATGCAGTGCCAGTCGCAACACCAGTGTCTCTCCCTGCAGGTGCAGCTGCTGCTGGGTTTCGTAGACCATCTCGCCAGTACCCAGCCGTATCCGTTCCTCACTCAGCCCCAGTGTTTCAAACAGCCGCAGGTAACGCTGATCATCGGCATACTCACCTATCAAATCGGGGTTGGTATGAAAACGAAAGCGGCCGTGCCGGTCCAGTACCGCAAAGTAGGCACTATCACGAGCCCGAAATTCAGTCAGCTGCTGCAATGAAGCGTCACGAATTGCCACTGATTCAATGGCCTGCCCCAGTGACAATGCCAGCCCCTGCAGGATGGCCCGAGCAACCGGGTCGGCACTGCGATAGGCAGCCACGGCAAACCACAGCACGGCAGCGCTCAACAGCAGTGAACAGACCAGTATGATCGTGAATATACGGAAACGTCTCATGAGGCACCTACTATTGCCCTGCCACGATGCCTCGTCAAGCAGGAAACGCTACGATACAGACAGCCTTTAACCTGCAGTGAACACTGCAACCACCACCACGAGATCATCTCCATAAATATCAATTAGTTATACGTTTAAACACCTGCGGTAATGCGCAAACTACACTTCATGAAGCAAGATTAATTCACCACCCTGTTGACATGACGCTGCTTGCGGCTACACTTGAAGGCAGCCTTGCATCAAGCAGACAGATCCCATTGTCAAACGAGGAGCCTCCACCATGTTCCGATTCTCCATTGTCTGCTGTACCGTTCTTGTCTGTCTCCTGCTCCGCAGCTTTTCAGCAGATGCTGCTGAACCGGCTCGCCGCGTGCCTGTTGCTGCCCAAACCATTACCTACGCCTATTTTCCGTTGGCTGTGCCGGTTGCCGTGGTGGCAGAGATCTTCA
>CAZYMK010000131.1:0-8555 GCA_964648885.1 uncultured Geobacter sp.
TCAGAGCATAGGTATTGTTGCCGAACGGCTGCGCCGCCTGGTGCCGCAGGCGCGGATCGCGGTGGCCCACGGCCAGATGGAGGAAAAGGAGTTGGAAAAGGTAATGCTGGCCTTCATGCATGGCCAGACCGACCTGTTGCTGACCACCACTATCATCGAATCCGGGCTGGACATCCCCCGGGCCAATACCATGCTGGTGGACCGGGCCGACACCTTTGGCCTGTCGCAGCTGTACCAGTTGCGGGGGAGGATCGGACGCTCCAGTGTTAAAAGCTATGCCTATCTGTTGATTCCCGGCGCAGGGAGTATTACCGGTGATGCGCGGGAGCGGCTCAAGGTCATTCAGGATATCTCGGAACTGGGGGCCGGGTTCAGAATCGCCACGCACGATCTTGAACTGCGCGGTGCCGGTGATATGCTGGGGCCACGTCAATCCGGCACCGTGGCGGATATCGGTTTTGAGCTGTATACCCAGATGCTGGAAGAGGCGATTGCGAATCTGAAGGGTGAGGATCTGGAGGATCGTTGTGAGCCGGAGATCAACCTGGCCATCCCGGCCTTTATTCCTGAATCGTATGTGCCGGATACCAACCAGCGGCTGGTGCTGTACAAGCGGCTGGTGCAGGCAGAATCGGCGGCCGAGGTGTCGGATCTGATCAGCGAGATGCAGGATCGCTACGGGGTTGCACCTTTGGCAGTGCAGACCCTGGCGGGTGTCATGGAGCTGCGCATCACCCTGAAGCAGCTGAAGGTTCAGAAGATTGAAAACGATGGCAAACGACTCTGCCTGACCTTCCACCCGCGCACTACGGTCAATCCGGAACGGCTGATCACCCTGATTCGTACTTCCCCGACGGTGTATCAGTTTACCCCGGACCATTGTCTGTTGGCGGCTTTGCCGGTCAATGCCGACAGTGCAGTACTGCTTGCCACAGCAGCGGCAACCCTGCAACGGCTCAGTTAGATACCCGGTCTTGATGATGGTGCCGAATCTGCCTTGCAACTCTTCAGGCTACTATGGTAAATTTATCAAGTTTCATCAACTTTCCCCAAACAAAGGAGTTTCCAACGTGACTATTCGTCCCATGCTGAATCTGCTGGTCATTGCCGTTGCTGTTGCCGGTCTTACCGCCTGTCAGGGGAGCAACAGCTCCAGCAGTACTTCCACAACCGCTGCCAAAGATGCCAAGGTGGTGGCCACGGTCAACGGCACCAAGATCACCACTGAAGATTTTGATCGTGAAGTTAACGCCCTGCCTGAATATATCCGCGCCATGGCTGATACACCCCAGGGTAAGAAAGAGATGATCGACACCCTGGTCATGCGGGAGCTGATCCTGCAGCAGGCTTCCAAAGACGGCGTTGACAAGAGTAAAGAGGTAGAAGAGAAGTTGGCCGAACTGAAGAAGCGGATCATCGTTGACACCTACCTGAAGAAGAAGGTGGAGGAGCAGTCAAAGCTGAGCGATGAAGAGTTGAAGAAGTTCTACGATCAGAACCAGGACAAGTTCAAGACCGGCGAGCAGATCAAGGCCAGCCACATCCTGGTCAAGTCCGAGCAAGAGGCCCAGGCCCTGCTTGATCAGCTGAAAAAAGGCGGTAATTTTGAGGAGCTGGCCAAGAGCAAGTCGGTTGATTCTTCTGCTGCCAAAGGTGGCGATCTGGGCTGGTTCGGCAAGGGCAACATGGTGCCGGTCTTTGAAAAGGCTGCTTTTGCCCTGCAGGAAGGCCAGCTGTCCGGTGTGGTCAAGAGTGACTTCGGTTTTCATATCATCAAGCTGACCGGCAAGCGCCCGGCTGGTGTCCGTCCCTTGGACGAGGTGAAAGACCAGATCAAGGCAGCCATCATGCCCCAGAAGCAGCAGCAGGTATTCATGCAGCTGAAAGAGGACCTGAAGAAGGGTGCGAAGATCGAACTGCCGGAGGAAAAGGCAGCTCCGGCCGAGCAGCCGGCAGCTCCGGCACCTGCACCGGCTCCGACAGACAAGAAGTAATGAGGTCCGTTCATCTGCACCGGTCGGGATGCCGTGTCTGGTATCCCGACCATCTTCGAGGTTTGCATGCATTCTATTCGCCTACTCGCTGTTTCCTTGCTTCTGTCTACGCTGCTTGCCGGATGCGCCTCTACCCCCGATACAGTTTCACCCGTCACTACTCTGCCGCAGCCGGTACTGGTTGATCCCAAGCTGCCGCCGTTGCCGGCTGGTGCCCAACCGGTGAACGGTATCGCAGCCATAGTGAATGATGACATCATTACCTTCAGAGAGGTGTTGCGCGAGGCGCAGCCCGCCATCCTTGATGCCCAGAAAAAGGGTTTGGTTGACGACAAGACCCGGCATGAACTGCGGATTATGGTGCGCGATCGTCTGATTGAAAAGCTTTTGACGGACCAGAAGGTCAAGGAGCTGGGGATACGGATCAGTGACGAAGAGATCCGTCAGGCTATTGATGACGTGAAGCGTCAGAACAATAATATGAGTCAGGAACAGCTAGAAACGGCACTGAAGGCTCAAGGTTTCACCATGGCCCAGTATGAGGCACAGCTCCGGGAACAGCTGGAGCGGCTGCGTCTGGTGAGTATGGAAGTGCGGGCCAAGGTGCATGTCAGCGACAAGGAGGCGGAGGAGTACTACCAGACCCACCGTGAAAAGTATGCTGAAGATGAGCTGTTCAAGGCACGGCACATATTTATCAGGGTTGATGAAAAGGCGCCGCCGGAGGAGATTCGTCAGGCCATGCAAAAGGCCCTTGCGGTCCTGCATGAGGCCCGCCAAGGCAAGGATTTTGCGGCTCTTGCCAAGGAATACTCCGATGACCCGGCTGCCAAGACCGATGGGGGCGATCTGGGAAGCTTCAAGCGGGGAGAGATGCTGGCAGACCTTGAAAAGGCCATTCTGCCGCTTAAGCCTGGCGAGGTAGGCGAGCTGGTTGCTACACTGTCCGGGCTGCACATCGTTAAGCTTGATGAGCGCACAAGCGGGGCCTACAAGCCGTTTGAAACCGTGAAGGCCGATATTCGTGAACTGCTCTACCGTCAGCGGCAGGATGAGCGCTTTACCACCTGGATGAAGGAGCTGCGGGCTAAAGCCAGCATTATTATCAAGGATGGCAACGGTCTGATCTGATTCAGGTCTGCATGGTACCGTCAAGAAAACAACAACGCCCCTGTTGCCTTTGGCAGCAGGGGCGTTGTTGTTTTTGGGCTGCACATCACCGTGACGTTTCAGGCACGGTTGCGAAGGTATTTAAGAAACTCTTGTTTGCTGAGCTGTTTCTTGCTGACCAGGTGGGCGATTTCACGGCTCATGGCAGCCTTCTCGCCTTCCTTGAGTTCGTCCTTGATCAGTATAAACACCGGCATGTTGCGACTGTACGGGAAGAGACGGAACTTTTCCAACAACTCAAAGGCCGACATGTCGGGTAACATCAGGCTGCTGAAGGCCAGATACTTGGGGTGCAGTGATACCAGGGCAAGGGCCTCTTTGCCGGTATACCCCTTCACTACCTCAAATCCGAGTGACTCCAGCAGTTTTGAAAGTTTTTCCTCGCCGCTGCGGGATACCACCAGGGCCTGCAGATCCCAGGTCTCTGCCTCTTCAGTCAGGCCGTAGACCGCCAGCCGATCAAGCAGGTAGTCGGCATCAAGGGGCAGGGTAAAGAAACCGGCCAGCGGGAATACACCCCCCACTTTTCCGGTCTGGCTCAGAAAAACCGGTAAAACAGGAGTGTTGCGATGTTTTGGATCGGATTTAATGCTGGCCAGTAGCCCCCAGCCATCAGCAGAGTGGGGTGATATATCCAGTACAATTCCCAAGGGGCGCTCGTCAGCCAACCGGCTGAACTCAGCCAGACGCACGCTATAGCCGGCAGCTTCGAGGTAGTCGCGGATGATCAGGTCACGCCCCTGATCAGGCAGCACACCCATAACCCACAGCTCCGGTGCCTGTTCAGGCTGGCTGGTGAGGCTTGTCATCGGCGTACCGTCATCCGCTTCTGCATACGTCCGCCCATCGAGGCCATTTGATGTTTCTGCAGCTGGCCCATGCTCTCCAGATGAAACTGGTACCAGGGATCACCAAAACTGCGCATCTTCATTTTGCGACCATTCTGGAGATGTTCCAGATTTTCGGTCAGGTGCTGGTCCCCCGGCAGTTTTTTCAGTCCCTTTTCAAGCACGGCAATGGCTTTGGTCCGTTCACCGCACTCCTCGGCCAGGCAATAGGCATACAGGTTCCAGAGCAGTGACTCCTTACCGTTCCATTGCACCGCCTTGTCAAAGGTCTTTTCCATCTGGCTTCGTTTCTGACGCTTCATATAGCTGATTGCCAGCATACTCATGGCAATCCAGTTCTTGAAAAAGGCTTTTTGCAAGTAGGGAAATGCGTTGGCGAAATCGCGGCGGATATAGTAGGCCATACCGATCTGCGAGTTGATCTGGTCTGCAACATACAGCTGCCAGGGGCCGAACCGCAGGGCTTCCTTCATCTCGCGGACTGCCTTTTCAAAACGCTGGGCCTGCAGGTCCCGTCCTGCCTGCTCCAGTACCACCAACAGTTTTTTGCTGATGTAACGAGACAGAAAGAAGAACGATACACAAAAGACGACCAGTGCGATCATCAGCGATCCCCACCAGCTAAGTTTCACTGCCAGCAGGAGTATCAGAAAGACAAGCAGGCCGGTGGCAGCACAGATCAGGATCGAATACATGCAGAAAACCTCATTGACAGGGTAAAGTAGGGCCGCATACAGCGACGAGAGACGGACGCACGGCTAACCGTTGCGACTGTTGGAGTTGTTCTTTGCGACAATCAGCCGTTTGCCCGGCATCAGTGTAACGGTACTCTTCAAGTTGTTCCAGGCGGTTAAAAGCTTTGTAGTAACCTTGAAGCGTCGTGCCAATCCGTAGAGCGTATCACCCTTGCGGACGGTGTAATACTGGATAGCTGGTGGTTCAGGTGTACTGCGCCTGGTGGCTACAATCGGTTTGCGGCTGCCTTCGTGGGCAAAATCGACGGTGTGGCGAGCCGGAACAACAAGGGTTTTACCGGCTACTTTGGTTTTGCGTCCAATACTGTTGAGGTCAGCCAGCTCTCCAGCGGTAATGCCGAATCGTTTGGCAATCAGCTTGAGTGTATCGCGTTTGCCAGCCTTGTAACGGCTATACAGCGTTTTTTCACTGGAACGCTGCTCCTCCGGAATAGCGGCAATCCCTTGCCGAAAAAGATCATTGGTCCCCTTGGGGATCTTCAGTTCGTAATCAGGATAATTGGGGGGGGTACACCAGTGACGTAAAGCCGGGTTCAGTTCTTTGATGGATTGGTAGGTGGTGCCGGTGAGCCGGGCTACCAGTTCAAGATCGGTGCGGCCGCTAACCGTGACCGTATCGAATTCAATCGCCGGAACGGCTGCTGTCTCGGTAAAACCGTACTTGGCCGGGTCTTTGGCAATGATGGCCGCCGCAAGCAGTTTGGGCACATACTCTTTGGTCTCGCGTTTCAGGTAGGAGCCTTTGGTAAGCTCCCAGAAATCGTCGGTATCATACTTGCTGATAGCGCGAAAAATTTTGTTTTCACCGGCATTGTATCCTGCTGCGGCAAGGTACCAGTCATTGTTGAACATACCGTACAGGTCTTTCAGGTAGAGCGCGGCTGCCATGGTTGCCTTGACCGGATCTTTGCGTTCATCCACCCACTGATCTATCCTCAGTGAGTAGCGCCTGCCGGTGGCTGACATGAACTGCCATGGGCCCACGGCGTTTGCCACCGAGCGGGCATGCAGGTGAAAGCCGCTTTCAATCATGGCAACGTAAACCAGCTCGTCCGGCAACCCTTCTTTACGCAAAATCTCCTTCATCATCGGCAGATAGCGGGCAGATCTGGTCAGCCAGCGTGCGTACGTGCTGCGAGCCTTGGTCTGGAAATAGTTGATGAAGTAGTTGACCTGATCATTGATTGCGAGGGGGATATCATCGGCCGGCACATCATCCGGCAGGTCAAGGTCTCCCAGCAGTTCTGGACCGTTCTCATGCAGCTCTTCAAGTGTGAACAATGCAGACGGCATTGCTTGACGACGATCATCCTGCTTGTTGATGCGGCTGGCGGTGCTATGGGGCTGCACCAGCTCATGCAGTAGTGCCGTGGTCGGTTCAGCGGCTGCTGCCGAGCCGACCATGGCCAGTACAATGGCTATTCCTGTCATCAGCATGTGCATAGAGTCAGTACCAAGTCTCCTTGAAAGTGGGGCGCATTATAGACTAACAAGGCCTGCCTGTCAAACCAGTCTAAATTGTTGATAATAAAAAGAAAAAGCGGGCCACCTGATTGGTGTGCCCGCTTTTTGCTGCTGCTTTCGACCGGCTAAACGCCGTACTTTTCTTTCTCTTTCTGGATCGCCTCACGGCCGGCCTCTATGGCAGAAGTGAGAATAGATTTCTTTTCCAGAATCGTCTCCTTGCTGTCTTCCAGGGTTGCCTTGATCTTGTCCTGAGCCTCGCGGGCGTACTCCTTGATCTTGTCGACTGCATCGTCAGTCAGATCGACGATCTGCTCACGGACTTCACGGCCGCTTTTGGGCGAGTAAAGCAGTGCCAGACCTGCCCCCAGTGCTGCGCCGGCCAGGAAGGAAACCAGTACGGTGCTTGCGGATACTCCATTGTCGTCATGTGCCATGTTCATGCTCCTTTCATTGTACGTTTGAGGTAATGTTCAAGCAGATATTTTCCTGCTACTTTTGCGCCCTCTGCCACAGCCCCGGCCTGATTCAGTATACTGGTAACCGTACCGACCGAGCGGTTGATCGACGTCAGCTGGGTGCCGGTATCGCCAAGAGCAGTCATAAACCGCTTGACATCATCAGTATGTTCAGCAACGCCGCCGCCAACGGTTTTCAGCTCTGCCAGTACCTGGTTCAGCTCCTTAATCGTCGGCTTCAGTTCGGTGGTCAGCAGATCAGCAAGGGCGGCAACCGACTGGGAAGATTTTCTCAAGCTCTGGATAGCCGGAATCAAAAAAATGACCAGCACGACAAATGCAGCAGCTGCTATGAGTGCAGCAAGTGACTCAGGTGACATTCAGTAAACTCCTTTCTGCAGGTGTGCGATTAAGTATACCTGATACTGCCGGTTGCGCAAGTGATACCGTTTGGGATGTTGCAATAAAACTGCTGGCATCACATCTCTATCCCGATCCGGGCCGGGAGTCCGTTCTGATAATAGTGCTTGATCTCACGCATCTCCGTGACCAGATCTGCTGCCTGCAGCAACTGCTCATCAGCATTTCTGCCGGTCAGCACCAGCTCGACCCGCTCCGGTTTGTTGCGGATCAACTCCAGTACCTGCTCAAGATCAACCAGGCCGAACCGGATTGCGCCGATCAGTTCATCGCAGACAAACAGATCATAGCTGTCCGAACAGAGCAGCTCCTGTGCCTGCTGTAAGGCCTGTTGAGCCAGCGCCCGATCTTCAGCCAGCGTTTCAGGCCGTACCCAGCCTGGCCTGCCGGTGCTGATGATGGTAAAGCCGGGCTGAAGTCGTTCGGCAATCAAATGTTCGCCATAGGGGCCGCCACCTTTGATAAACTGAAAAAAGCAGACTTTGAGGCCTCTTCCCAGTGCCCGCAAGGCGAGTCCCAGCGCTGCGGTGGTCTTTCCTTTGCCGTTGCCTGTATAGATCTGCACCTGCCCCTGATACGTTTTTGTCTGTCCGCTTTCCATGATTGAACCTCCTTCTGATTCATCGGGAGTATATACCAACTGCCGGACAGAACGGTCAAGGAGTTGCCGATTGACGGAATGAGGCTATACTCTCCAGGCAGCTACCAACAAGGAGGTTCCCATGTCATTTTCAACCGCTATTCGCTCGGCCTGCCAAGCAGCTAACAGCCTTGCACGTCGCAATGCTGAATGGCTGCATAGCCGTATGTCTCCGTATTTTTTTCAGGCTATGGCCGATGAGCCCAATGCCTTGATTACATTGATTCGCGAGATGGACTCCCTGCAGTTTAACCGTCGCCTGATCCTGGCAGACCATGACAAACGTTTGATTCTGGCCTGTGTGGATGAACCGGGTTCGCTTCTCAAAAGTCTGAAAAAAATTGAGACGGATCAGCTTTCATACGTCATGTTTTCGCATTCTTACGCACCTATGCCGGAGATGCAGCATGAGTTGGAAGTGCAGCGCTTCGAGTTTGATCTGAAGCCGAATGAATTGGTAAGAGATCTCGATGCCTGTCGTATTCCATTGAAGCTGCAACGGGAGATCATGCGCAAACTGCAGGAGATCGACCCTGCAATTGAACCGGCGGTTGCCCTGCGTCTATTGCAAGTGCTCTGGTTGAACGCTGCCGACCAGATCTGCCTGGCTCCTGCCGGGCGTACTGCCTGGCTGATCTGGCTGCTTGAGCGTGGTAACGCATCGGGTGGTCTGTACCTTGATCTGCAACCGGTATTACATAACGGTATCACAGAGACCCGTCTGCTTTTTGCGGTTGGGAATCCTCCCCAAGAGGCATTCCTGACCCAACTGGTGGAGGTCTTCAATCGACTTGATATCGGTATCC
>CAZYMK010000132.1:0-8547 GCA_964648885.1 uncultured Geobacter sp.
TCAATTTAAGTAAATCAGTAGGTTAGCCTGAAATGTTGTCTGCGAAAGTTGAGCTCCTATCATACCAGTCACTGACCCACTCCCAGACATTACCGGACATATCGAAAATACCAAGCCCATTTGGCTGTTTTTGACCCACTGGATGAGTTTTTCCCGCACTATTACCGCTGTACCATGCAAGTATGTTAGGATTGTCACCGCCACAAAATTTCTGTTTGCTGCCTGCACCACGGCAGGCGTATTCCCACTCAACCTCAGTTGGGAGTCTATATTTATTGCCTGTTAACTTGTTAAATTTTGTAATAAATTTTTGTGCATCTTCCCAAGTTACGTTATCTACAGGGCAATTTTCACCACACGTTTTAAAAACAGACGGATTGTTCCCCATAACACGTTCCCATAGTCCCTGTGTCACTTCATACTTAGCAATTCTAAAATCACTCAAACAAACTTCATGGACGGGCGTTTCGTCAGCTAAACCATCGCCAAAGAGATCACCCATTTGGAAGCAACCTCCGGGAACATTAATCAACTCAATATCAATGGGCAGAGCAGACTCCATGTTTACAGAAATAGCAGGCTGTAAAGAAGTTGCTACTGCCTTTTGTGTGATTTGTCCTGTTGTAAAAAAGTTATCATGCGGCACAAACCAGAAGTCACCCACCAGGTTGGAGGCGGTCCAGGGGCTCTGCTGCCGGTTGGAGCGGGCCAGCACAGCCTTGTTGGTCATCTTGAAGACTTTTTCAAGGGTGACGCCAGGTGTTTCCAGTACTTTGACCAGTTCGGAGGTGTAGAGGCCGTTGCTGCCGCTTCCGTCGGCTGCGGTCTTGCCCGGTGCGGTGGCATAGGCGATGAAGGTGCCGCTGGGGGCGTCCATGAAGGCGAGGCCCCGGCTGCCTGAACGGAAGGAGCGGGCAAAGGGATTGTCGCGGCAGGCATCCAGCACCACGATGTTGACGTCGCTTCTGGCCTGTTCCATCTTGGCCAACACCAGCCCGGCATCAATGGATTTGTAGCGCACCTCGCTCTCGGCGTTGATATGGGCATCCACTGGCACCAGGTAGTTGTTGCCGTTGACCTGCATGCCGTGCCCAGCATAGTAGAACAGCCCTACCCCGCCATTGCGCAGCCTGCTGCCGAACCGTTCCACCGCTTCGTTCATGGCAACAAAGCCCAGATTGGTCTTTTCATCCACCTCAAACCCCAGCCTCCGCAGGGTGGCTGCCATGACGCGGGCATCGTTGGCCGGGTTTTTAAGCGGTGACAAGGCATAGCTGCTGTTGCCGATCACCAGTGCAATCCGCTGGCGGCTGTCACCGGACACCTTGGCAACAGCATGCAGGCTGCGGTCGTCAGCGGAGGAGGCTGACTTCTTCTTTTTGGCTGCGCCAAGGCAAATAGCAGGAATCAGTACAACACACAGAGTGAACAGCAATAGACGTAGCTTCATAACAGTCTCCGTATACGGCGGAAGATGCTGTTTTTATAACAGGTAACGGATATTTTGCAAGGGAGATATTAATCATGATTTCATTCCTTCTTTTGTCAACCTGTCTGTCTTTTTACCGCATCTGTGGTATATGAAATATCATACCACGCAAGGAGACAATGCAATGACCTGGAACCGTTTTCAACAGCACCTTTGCCACTGCCCTGAGATCGGCCTTTGGCTGGATATCAGCCGGATGAGTTTTGATGACGGATTTTTCAGCAACATGGAACCGGCCATGCAACGGGCTTTTATCAGTATGCAGGCCCTGGAGCAGGGTTCAATCGCCAACCCGGATGAAGGACGAATGGTAGGCCATTATTGGCTGCGCGCTCCTGCCCTTGCCCCTGCTCCTGATCTGCAAAAAGAGATTGAAAACACCATTAACCGGATTGAGTCCTTTGCAGCTGCAGTGCATAACGGCACCATCACCGCGCCGGGAAATCGTCTTTTTAAGAAATTGCTGGTGATCGGCATTGGCGGCTCAGCCCTGGGGCCCCAGTTTGTGGCTGATGCCCTGGGTTCCTGCGCTGACAAGCTGGTTCCCTTTTTCCTGGACAACACCGACCCTGACGGTATGGACCGGGTTTTTTACCAGATCAACGATCTTTCTGACTGTCTGGTACTGGTGATCTCCAAGAGCGGCTCCACCAAAGAGACCCGCAACGGTATGCTTGAGGCAAAGGCAGCCTGGCAACGGGCCGGGCTTGATTTCAGCAAACAGGCGGTTGCCATTACCGGCGCAGGCAGTGAACTGGACTTGCTGGCAACAACTGAAGGCTGGCTTGATCGTTTTCCGATGTGGGACTGGGTTGGCGGCCGTACCTCGGTGACTTCAGCGGTGGGCCTGCTACCTGCCGCCCTGCAGGGGCTGGATATCCGTGCCCTGCTCAAGGGCGCCCAGGTCTGCGATCAGGTCACCCGCAGCACCATCATCAGCTTCAATCCTGCAGCCCTGATGGCCCTGATGTGGTACCATGCCACCGACGGCTGCGGCAACAAGGATATGGTCATGCTGCCGTACAAAGACCGTCTGCTGCTGTTTTCCCGCTATCTGCAGCAGCTGATCATGGAGTCACTGGGCAAGCAGCTTGATCTTGAAGGCAAGGAAGTTAATCAAGGGCTTTCGGTTTACGGCAACAAGGGCTCCACTGATCAGCATGCCTATGTGCAGCAACTGCGTGATGGCGTGCATAACTTCTTTGTAACCTTTATCGAGGTGCTGCAGGATCGTGCAGGAGCATCAATGGAAGTAGAGCCTGGGATCACCAGCGGCGACTACCTGTTCGGCTTTCTGTACGGTACCCGCAAGGCCTTGTCTGAACGGGGACGGGAATCCATGACCCTCACCGTGGAGAAGATCGATGCCGCCACCATCGGAACCCTGATCGCCCTGTTTGAGCGGTCAGTCGGGCTGTATGCCTCATTGGTGAACATTAATGCCTACCATCAGCCAGGTGTTGAGGCTGGTAAAAAGGCGGCAGGCACGGTGATTGAGCTACAGAAGAAGGTACGGGGCTGGCTGGCTGAGCATCCGGACCAGACAGACGCAGAAGAGGTGGCAAAAAATCTGGCGGTACCTGATGAAGCAGAAACCGTGTACGCCATTCTGCGACGTCTGCAGACCCGTTGATCTGAACAACAAGCAGGCCCTCCGAGATGAAAAACGGAGGGCCTGCTTGTTGTTGTTCAACTTCTGTTTGATTGCCGTTGTATCAGAATTCAGCGTCGCGGGTTTCAATCAGCAGGGTTTCAAGCTCGGCAATCTGAAGCTCACCCAGATCCAGCACTTCCGCCTCCAGGGTCATCTGCAGCGCCAGTTCAGGCTCATGCTTCAGGCCCAAGCCGACCCGATGGCAGGCCAGGTTGACAAAACGGACAATGGCCAGCATCTTGTTGACCGGATCCCACTCTTCAAGGTGATGATCCCTGATCACATCACAGTACATGGAGGGGAAATTCCAGTGCTGCATCAGCCGATACCCCTGCTCCACATGCATCACCTCAAAAATTTCCATGATCAGCTCATCATCAAACATGGAGCTGATCACACCGGCCTTGGTTAACCGCTCAACCGCCTTCAGCAGGTACAATTTACCCACATCATGCAGCAGGGCTGCCAGATAGATTTCGTCGGCAATACCGCGCATACCGCAGTTATGGGCCATCCAGCGGGCACCCAGAGCTGAACCATGGCTGTGCAGCCACAGTTCCTGCATGTACTTGTTCAGAACCGGGTTGTCTGAGGCATGGGCCGAGGCCTGTGACGCAGCCATGGCGATGTTGATCACCTGCTGGGCACCGAGACGGATCACCGCCTCTTTGATGGTGGCCACTTTGGTGCGTCCCATGTACATGGGGGAGTTGGCCATTTTAAGCATCTGGCTGGCCAGTGACTGGTCTTCGTTGGCAACCTGGGCCACTTCATCAACCGTAAAATCGTAATCCGAAAGCATCCGCTGCAGTTTGAGAGCAACCGGATGAAAGATCGGCAGTTCGATCGGTTGTGAGGCCAACAGTTTTCTGACCGTTTCAGGCAAAGTTACCTGGGACATGCATCCCTCCTGGGGCAAAGAATCCGGCAACGCACGGGCGCATTTCTTTCTATGTCATACAACAACCTTTGTCAATCAATCCAAAGCAGGCCCCGCCGTCCCAACGGTCAGGTTGACCGGATACTCGCGGCGCTGCCCGTCACGCTCCTTGATAACCGTCATGACCGGACAGGTGCTGACGTTGGTAAAACCTGCTTCATGAAAATAACCCTCCATCCGGCTGACGCTGAATCCTTGATGCGGGATAGGGTTTGTCTGTTCATCATGGAAGCTGCCGTCCTCATGCTCAAGGTCGGCAATACAGAGCCGCGCCCCTAGGTTCATACACTCCCGGAACATCTTCATAAGCGCCGGAATATCAGGAACATGATGCATGGTCATACTGCTGACCAGCAGATCGATTCCTTGCGGCAGCTGCCATTCCTGGTCAAGATCAAGATACAAGGTCTGCAGATTGGTGATGCCTGTCTCGCGGGCCTTGGCTTGAAGCTGTTCCAGCATGCCACGAGAGCTGTCCACCGCGATCGCCTCCTTGACCAGCGGCAAGAGTCCCAGCGTTACCAGCCCGGTGCCGGCACCGTAATCAAGCATCCGCATGGACGGTTGCGGGTCTGTCTTACTGATGATCGCCTCGACCACGGCCCTGGCCAAGGCCACCCGACGCGGCAAATGATCCCATTGTGCAGCACGACTGTCAAAATAATGTGCAGCCATCGTCGCCTCCGTTTAACAGCCGCAGCCGCAGTTGTGACAGACCTTGGCAAAGGCTGCGTCAGGGGCAATAGTTTCAGGAGCAAAGGCAAGCCGCTTCACGGCCTTTGCAATATCATGCATGATATTGAGCTGTTCGCTCTTGCCGATAATGTGGCCGATGCAGTGACGGTGGTGGTGGTCATCTGATGAAGACACCTTGATACTGTTGAGCAGATCAGCATAACTGTTGATGGTGATTACCGGTTCAGAAACAGTAACCAATGTCAGCTCAAGGCCGAGAGACCGCATCTCCTGGCTGAGCTGCTCAAAAAATGTCTGAAATGCTATGCCGTCAAAATCAAAAAACCAGTCTTTTCTGAGGTGCTGCTGCCCCAGAATGGTCACGGTAATCTGTTTCATACCATCCTCCGCAGTTCTGAGAGCGTACATTCCTGATCCCATTCCTTGAATCCATCACCAGTCAGAGCCAGGAAACGCTCCACCCGCTGCCGGTAATAGTCGTGATCTGCAGCTTCCTGTTCCACCTGCTGCAACTCCTCGCAGCTGATCAGCCCCAGCTCGTACAGGTAGCGATACAGGTGCGTTATTGCGGATAGGTGGCGGCACAGCACGCCATACTCAGGCTCCATGGTGCGGGTAATGTACCAGTTGCCGGCAAAGGCGCGTACCTGCTCCGGTTGGGGTCGCAGCGGATTACAACGCAGGAAATCAAGCAGGTAGTCACGCAGATAATAGTCGGCACTGTAGGCCAGCTCTGATGCCTGTTCCGGGGTCAGTTCCTGTTGCTGCAGCCAGACAAAAAACTGCTGCAAGAGTCTGCGGCACTGTTGATCTGCCTTAAGCTCTTCTTCAAGGGTCGCACAATGAAAATCATCATGGTCAAAGACAATCTCGGCCATACTCTGGTTCCTGTCAGTTTGATGAGCGGGTACGCGGGTCAAGGGCATCACGGATCCCCTCGCCCAGCAGGTTGTAGGCCAGCACGGTAATCAGGATGGCCAGGCCCGGATAGAGAGAGAGCCACCAGGCAAACTCGATGTAGTCTTTACCTGAGGTCAGGATGTTGCCCCAGCTGGGGGTTGGCGGTTGCACGCCGATCCCCAGGAATGACAAGGCCGATTCGGTTAAAATGGCGCCAGCCACCCCCAGGGTGGCTGCCACCAGCACCGGTGACAGGGCATTGGGCAGGATATGGCGCAGAATGATCCGCAGGTCGGAACACCCGATACAGCGGGCAGCCAGGATATAATCCGCCTCACGGATCGCCAGCACCTCGGCCCGCACCAGCCGGGCCACCCCCATCCAGCCGGTCAGGCCGATCACGGCCATGATGTACCAGATGGAAGGTTCCAGAAAGGTGATAATGGCCAGAATCAGAAAAAAAGCCGGAAAACAGAGCATGATATCCACACAGCGCATCAGCAGGGTATCAACCCAACCACCATAGTAGCCGGCCAGCAGACCTACAGCTGACCCCAGCAGTACGGCAATACCGATGGCAACAAAACCGACCTTGAGGGATATCCGGGCACCAAACAGCACCCTGGTCAGCACGTCCCGTCCCAGCTCATCAGTACCGAACCAATGCTGCCAGGTGGGGGGCTGCAGCACATCCCAGGCATTGATCTCTGACGGATTATAGGGGGCAATCAGCGGCGCCAGCAGCGAGGCAAGAAACAGCACCACCACCACCCCCAGGCCGGTCATGGCAAGCCGGTTGCGCTTGAGGCGCGGCCAGAATACTGCGGCGAAGAATGATGTTTTAAGGTTGTTCATTGCTGTCGGATCCGTGGGTCAGCCAAGGCATAGCTGATGTCGGCAATCAGATTACCCAACAGGGTCAGAAAGGCACCGATCACCAGAATACCCATTACCACCGGATAGTCACGGGACATCACCCCCTGGTAAAACAGCTGTCCCATGCCGGGGATGGCAAAGATGGTCTCAAAGATGACACTGCCGCCGATCAGGCCGGGGATGGAAAAACCCACCAGGGTGATCAGGGGCAACAGGGCATTACGCAGGGCATGCTTCCAAATCACCACCCGCTCGGATAGCCCCTTGGCTCGGGCCGTGGTGATATAGTCCTGACCGATCACTCCCAGCATGGCAGAGCGCATGTAGCGGGAAACCCCGGCCAGCGAGCCGAAGGAGGCCACGCAGACCGGCAGGATTAAATGTTTTGCCAGATCCCAGAGCTGACCGGCCCAGCTGTAGGCCTCGTAACCCAGGGTATGCAGACCGGAGATCGGCAGCCAGTTGAGTTTGACCCCGAAAAAATACATCAGCAGCAGGGCCAGCCAGAAGGTGGGCACGGCAAAACCGAGGAAGACCAAGACCGTGATCCCCTTGTCCAGCCAGGTATCACGGTAGACCGCCGCCATGATGCCGATCGGAATGGCCAGACCAAACTCAAGCACCAGGGCAATGATATTCAGCGAGAGGGTAACCGGCAGGCGCTCCTTGATCTTGTCCAGCACAGGCCGGTTATCACTGGAAAAAGAACGCCCCAGATCAAGCTTGGCAAGCCTGCCCAGCCAGGAAAAATATTGTTCGTGCAACGGTTTATCCAGCCCGTAAAACTTGGTCAACCGTTCCCG
Organism: uncultured Geobacter sp.; assembly: GCA_964648885.1. Taxonomy (GTDB): domain Bacteria; phylum Desulfobacterota; class Desulfuromonadia; order Geobacterales; family Pseudopelobacteraceae; genus Trichlorobacter. The sequence continues at coordinate 7,359 of CAZYMK010000132.1, forward strand.
GGCCTCTTTGCCCACCTTGGGATTCATGGCCATCTGCATATCCACCGGTTCGCCCGGCGCCAGATGAATCACGGTAAAGGTGATCAGGGTAATCCCCAACATCAGCGGCACCAGCAGTGCTATCCGTTTGAGCAGGTAGCGGGTCATGGCTGTCTGGAAAGAAACTCCTTAAAGGCCTGCAATGCCTGACCGCGATGGCTGATCCGGTTCTTTTCCGCCACCGGCAGTTCAGCCATGGTCTGTTCACAACCATCCACCAGAAACAGCGGATCATACCCAAAGCCGTGTTCACCCTGGGGCTGATCAATGATGGTTCCCCCTACCCTGCCCTCAAACAGCTGCTCAGTGCCGTCAGGGGTCACAAATGCCAGACTGCAGACAAAGGCGGCTTTTCGACTGACTGCAGGACGCAGGGCCAGTTCCTGCAACAGTTTACGGTTGTTGGCATCGTCATCCGCCCCTTCACCGGCATAGCGGGCCGAGATCACACCGGGGGCTCCGTCAAGACCGTCAACCACCAGGCCGGAATCATCGGCCAGGCTTGGCAGACCGCTGGCCTGACAAGCCTCACGGGCTTTCTTGAGTGCATTGTCCCGGAAGGTGGCGCCATCTTCAACCGTTTCGGGCAGCTCAGGCAGATCAGCGGCACAGAACACCTGATCCACCAGACCATCCAGAAAGGCCCTGATCTCCTTGACCTTGCCCTGGTTACGCGTAGCCACCAGCAGCTGTATCATTGCGCCAAGGCCTCCTGCTGGTACTGAAACAGTTGTCTGATCCCCTGCATGGCCAGGACGCGCATGGCATCCATCTGCTCCAGGGTAAACGGCTCAGCCTCGGCCGTGCCCTGCACCTCAACAAACCGGCCGGATGAGGTCATAACAAAGTTCATATCCACCTCGGCAGCCGAGTCCTCCTGATAGTCAAGATCCAGCAACGCTTCACCATCCACAATACCCACACTAACGGCAGCCACCGCTTCTTTAAGCGGATTTTCACTGATCAGTCTCTTTTCCAGAAGCGCCGCAATCGCGTCGGACAGGGCAACATAGGCACCGGTGATTGAAGCAGTACGGGTACCGCCATCGGCCTGAATCACATCACAATCAAGATAGATGGTTCGCTCACCCAGCTTGACCAGATCAGTCACAGCCCGCAGAGAGCGACCGATCAGACGCTGGATCTCCAG
>CAZYMK010000133.1:0-8493 GCA_964648885.1 uncultured Geobacter sp.
ATCAGCCGGTACAGGGCATCACACCTGTAGGGAGCAAAAAGGCCTTTGAAGAGCTCTGGCGCACTGTGGGTGTTCTTTGTCTGTGAACGTGCTGGAGCCCAGCTCGTGATTGCTTAGGGTATCACCGGACTCAGCGTTCGTGGGCAGACCTCACAACCTCTGCAAGCACCGCATACAGCTGATCCATGATCACCGGTTTAGAGACGTAGCCGTCAAAGCCGCTGGCAAGAAACCGCTCGCGGTCACCTAACTGGGCATGGGCGGTCAGGGCAATAATCGGTGTGTGCCCACCTATTTTCTGCTCCTGCTCTCGGATCGTGGCCGTTGCCTGACAACCGTCCATGACCGGCATGGAGATGTCCATCAGGATGCAGTCAAGGGCAGCGGCGTGCCACCGGTCAAGCGCCTCTTTGCCGTTGGTTGCAATCTCCGCTGAGTGCCCCATTTTCTTCAGCATGGCCACAAGGGTGTCGGCATTCAGCCTGTTGTCATCAGTGACCAGAATCTTGAGGCTCTTTGAACCGGAAACGACCTGAGCTGAATGGTCAGCCTGGTGATCAACTGCCTGACTGATCTGAGCCACACCAAACGACAGTTCAACATAAAAAGTGCTGCCCTGACCAAACACTGATTCAGCCCAGATGGAACCTCCCATCATTTCAGCCAGACGCCTGCAGATCGTTAATCCAAGGCCGCTTCCGCCATATAAGCGGGTGTTTGAGTTGTCAGCCTGCTCAAAGGGGGAGAAGATGCGGGCCAGTGTCTCGTCATCCATGCCAAAGCCGGTATCACTGACTTCCAGCAAAAGCGTGATAGCGGCACTGTCTTGAGCGGTTATGGTTACCTTGATGGCAATGGTTCCTGCCGGGGTAAACTTGACTGCGTTTGCCAGCAGGTTGAGGAGAATCTGCTTCAAACGCAGGGGATCACCTACCAGCACCCTGGGCAGGGTGTCCGGCAGTGTTATGTCAAGCTGCAGGGTCTTTTGTCTGATCTGGGGCAGTTGTGTTGCCACAATATCGTCAATGCAATCCTGCAGTGAAAAACCTGTTTGTTCCAGGTTCATCTTGCCTGCCTCAATCCTGGAGAGGTCAAGGATATCATTCAGCAGTGCCAGCAGGTTTTTTCCTGACTGTTCAAGGTACCCGATAAACTCTTTCTGCTCCTCAGTGGGCTGCGTAAACTGCAAGAGCTGGGTCATGCCAAGCACCCCATTCAGAGGCGTTCGTATTTCATGGCTCATATTGGCCAGAAACTGACTCTTGGCCTGGTTGGCTGCCTCTGCTGCATGGCGTGCTTCAATCAGATCACGCTGATACTGCTTCAGGTCACTGATGTCCCGTATAATCCCCACTGCATGCCAGACTCCATCAAGCCGGAATGACGACAGTGCCAGCGATATTGAAATTTCCCGTCCATCCCTGTGCAGTGCCGTTAATTCAGTGGACTTGCCAACGGCAGGGCCTTGACCGGTGGCGGCCAGCCCTGCCAGAAAGGTCTTACAGACTGCGCGGTCACGTTCAGGCACCAGAAGCTGCAGCAGTTCCTGTCCCAGGGTCTCTTCCTTGCCGTAACCGAAGATAGTGGTGGCAGAAGGGTTCCAGAAGGTGATCATGCCTGCGGCATCAACCATAATAATGCCGTTGGGGGTTGATTCCGTAATACTGCGCAGGCGTTCCTGACCTTGCAGTATCTGTTTCTGGGCAGCACCTGCCTCACTGAGCAGGGCATTAAAGGCTCCTGCCAGCCGTTCCACCTCGTCCCCGGTCTTTACAACCACCAGTTCTGTCTCTGAAAGATTCTTGGGGTCAATCTGTTCGATACTGGCGGTCAGTTTTTCAAGACCGGCGGTAGTGGCGTGAGTCACCCGCCAGATTGCTGCTGCAGCAATCAGCATAATGATGACGGCACCCGGTATTAAAACATTCCTGAATCCGTTGATCGGTGCATAGGCCTCATGCTGTGGTACGACCGAAACCACAACCAGGCTGGTTGCATGCAGGTTTTTGAACGAGATGATGGAAGGAACACCGTAGATGTTGGTCATCTCAACGCTGGCAGCATTTTCGTGAGAGGGAATACTGGCAAGAAATTCCTGAAAGGAACGGCGTGTCTTCTGCATGATCCTGGGCCGGTCAGGATGCGCGACAACGGTATGCTGTTGGTCAACCAGAAACAGGTACCCGCTTGCACCAATCTTTCTGCTCACAAGGGTCTGAAAGAAGCTGTCGGGAGCCTGGATATTGATCGATCCGACCAGCACGGCAGCCACGTTGCCGTCTGCAGCGCTGATCGGGGCTGTCATCATGATACTGGCATGGCCCTGGTCGGCGCAGCGATAGGGTTCGGATATGCATGCTTTTGTCGTGAAACAGTCGGCAGGCAGCCCGTGGTTTGCGGAAAGCAGGGTATCCCTGTGCAAACCTGCCTCTACGTTTTCAGCCAGTACCGTGCTGTCCGGTGTTATCAGATACAAGCCATCAGTAAAAATACTTCTGATGCCGGTGCGGTTATTCAGCCAGCGCTGGGCATTGGTGCGGTCAAAACGATATTGCTGGGGAAATACTGCGGCAACGCGTTGCAGGGCAGTGTGGGCAGAGAAGAGTTTGTCATCAAGCCCGTCGGCAGTGGTGGTAACAAGGGTCAGCTGCTGGTTGAAAATAAGCCGTGCGGTTTGATGCTTGAACCAGCTGTAGGTGGCAGCCGTAATCAGGACCAGCAGCAACAGGATCAAGACCAGGCCGTAGCAGGTAAGTCGGGATTGCAGTGACCTGAATCGCATGGTTTTCAGGTGCGCGAGTTCAAACTGTAGTCGGCATACAGCTTGTCTTCGGTCAGGGTATGCTCATCCAGCCAGTTGAGCAGAAACTGCAGCACATGATTGTGAAGCGGTCCGCTGGTTCTTTCAAAGCGGCGCTCCAGGTCAAGCAGCTGGGCATAGATAACCCGGTGACATTGGTGGTGCTTGTCAAGATCAGGGTAGTTGTAGCGCCGCATATACTCTTCTTCGTCATCAAAATGTGTTCGGGCGAATTTCACCAACGACGAGATGATCTGTTTCTGGACATTTTGCTGCTTTTGGCTGTTGTCGGTAAGCGCATGTATGTCGTTTACCATCTTCACCAGTTGCTGGTGTTCGTTATCAAACTTCTCAATCCCTATGTGGTAGAGTTCAGCATGTTTGATCATATTCATGGAAGGGGCACCTCAGCTTCAACTGTGTGTGGCTGGTGATCCTGCAGCCAGGTTTTCAGGGTGTCGGCCAACTGACGCGAAGTGATCGGTTTGAGCAGGAAATCATTCATTCTGGCATCAAGACAGTCATTTTTTGAGCCTTGCACAGAGAGCGCCGTCAGCGCAATTACGGGAAGATCATGGTTTTTGACCCCGGAGGCCGGATCACGCAACAACCTGGTGGCGGTGCAGCCATCCATATCCGGCATCTGAATATCCATAAACACCAGGCTGTAGTGATGTTGCCTCAGCAGGTGCAGGGCTTGCTCAGCATTTTCAGCCAAATCGGTTGCAAATCCCAACTTGCCAAGCATGACGGAGAGAACACGACGATTGAGCGGGTCGTCGTCGACCACCAGAATGTGAGGTGGGGTTGCTATTATATGCTTCTTGGCGATCGTAGTCATGGCCTTGTGCAGGAAATCATGGCGTGCGTTGCCGATACTCTTACATGATGCCCTAATATTTAACGTCTGTTTCTTCCCATGTCCCGGATTTAAAATCAGAGGGGCTTCAACACAGGTGAGATTACGCGGGTGTTAAGTGGTGCTAATGTAAGTATCAACAACGAGAGTGTCAATCAATATCGGAAAATAGAAAACGGTTCGCGCCAGAACTCAATTTAGTTTTTATCCGAGAGTAGCTGTTTGAAGGATGAACTGTTCTGTGAAGCCTTGCCAAGCTGTTTTTGTATGGTACACAAGGTTACAAGGCAGAGGTCTGACGCGAAGATAATTGTATTTGAAGAAAGGAGAACAAGAGATGTCAAACGATGGAAAACCTTGGAATCCTTACCTGGCCGGTGCTCTGGCAGGGTTGGTGAGTATCGGGTCGGTCTGGTTTGCTGGCAAGTATTTTGGCGCATCCACCACTTTTGTGAAAACAGCAGGCCTGGTTGAACAGCTTTTCAGTCCTGAGCGGGTGGCTCAAATGGAGTATTTTATCAAGAATACTCCCGGCGTTGACTGGCAATCAATGTTTCTGGTGGGTATTTTTGTCGGCGCTTTGATAGCCTCGCTGACAGACGGTTCCTTTCGTCTGCAGGGCCTGCCGGCACTCTGGGAGGAGCGCTTTGGTTCCAGTATCGGTAAACGTGGAATCATTGCCTTTCTTGGGGGCACCGTAGCCATGTTCGGTGCACGCCTGGCCGACGGCTGACCGAGCGGTCACGGGCTGAGCGGTTCGCTTCAGCTGGCGGTAAGCGGTTTTCTCTCATTGGCCTGTTTTTTCATTGGCGGTATCATCATGGCGCGGTTGCTGTACCGGGGAGGTGCACAATGAGCCAACTGCTGTATGGTCTGATTACCGGTATTCTGTTTGGCTTCCTGCTGCAAAAGGGGCGGGTGCTGCGCTATGAAAAGCAGATCAGCGCCTTGCTGCTCAAGGATATGACCATCATCAAATTCATGCTAACCAGTGTGTCAGTAGCCATGGTCGGCACCTATCTGCTGGTTGATCTGGAGCTGGCCAAGCTCTCAATCAAATCCACCATTCTGGGGGCCAATATCATCGGCGGCCTGCTGTTCGGGCTTGGCTGGGGTGCGTTGGGCTACTGCCCCGGCACCTCGGTCGGCGCTGTTGCGGAGGGGCGCTGGGATGCGCTCTGGGGAGTGGCCGGCATGCTGGCCGGTGCAGCACTCTTTGCCGAGCTGTTTCCTGCCATGAAGGCCAGCGTACTCACCTGGGGTAACCTCGGCAAGATCACGCTGCCTCAATTGCTGGGGATCAACCACTGGTTTGTGATCGTGCCGTTTATCGCCGGTACCATTCTCTTGTTCCGCTGGTTGGAGAAAAAAGGGTTGTAGCGCTGTTCAGCTTCACCCGTTTCCATGCGAGTTTTCACCGTGTGGTCTCTTAGGCGGGTCTCCGACAAAAGCTCCTGCCGAACCATCCTCGTCACAATTCGATGTCGCCACATCTGGCGAATAGATGCCACAAGGAAAAATGGTTACGCATACCGAAAGGAACTGCATGTCAATCCGCAAGGTAGCAACATCATTCAGCAGTGTTCCGACAATCGAGGGAGCTGGTGTCCATCTCAAGCGGGCCTTCGGCTACCATCAGGCTCCTCAGTTTGACCCGTTTCTGATGCTGGATGATTTCCATAGCTCCAACCCCGACAAATACCTGGCAGGGTTCCCCTGGCATCCCCATCGCGGGATTGAGACCATCACCTATATCCTTGAGGGGCTTGTTGAACATGGCGACAGTATGGGGAACACAGGGGTGATCGGTGCCGGGGATGTGCAATGGATGACCGCCGGCAGCGGTATCATTCACCAGGAACTGCCCAGGGAAAGTCCCTCCGGTACCATGTGGGGCTTTCAGCTATGGGCAAACCTGCCTGCGGCCCAAAAGATGATAGCGCCACGCTACCGTGATGTGCGGGCAGCTGATATTCCGGAAGTCACACAGCACAACGGCGTTACGATCAGGATCATTGCCGGAACAGTCGGCAGTGTTCAGGGGCCGGTCAGAGACATCGTGATTGAACCTGAACTCCTTGATATACGTATCCCAGCAGGCACCACCTACCTGCACACCATCCCGGAAGGTCATACGGCATTTGTGTATATCCTGGCAGGAGAGGGGGCTTTTGATGAAAGCGGCGATGTGCATCAACCGGAAACCGTCCTGCTGTACGAGCACAGAGGCAGTCAGGTACAGATAACGACACAAGAAACCCCGGTGCGGTTCCTGTTCGTTGCAGGAAAACCGCTGGGAGAACCTGTTGCCTGGCGAGGACCGATTGTTATGAACACCAGGGCCGAACTTGATACTGCTTTTGAGGAATACCGGAACGGGACATTCATCAAACCGTGAACTGGTGCGTTTACATCATTCGTTGTTCAGATGGCAGTCTTTACACCGGCATCACTACCGATATGCCCCGTCGCTTCCAACAGCATGCCACAGGCACCGGTGCCAAGTATTTCAGGGGGCGCTCACCGGAACAGGTGGTGTATCTGGAAGGAGATCATACCCGCTCGACTGCCGGCACAAGGGAATGGCAGATCAAGAGCATGAACCGGCAAGACAAGGAAGAGCTGATTTGCGGGTGGACTCGGCCAGAAAGGCACCTATGACCCGCCCTGGAGAAACGGCGAGCAGAAGGATCGGGATGGCCGGCTAAACTGTTTGCACGATCATTGCACTGTAGCCAGGATACATCCGGCTGCGCCCTATCCATGCTGCGGAGGTTTGGGAACCATTGACTACCAGCGCGTTACTGACCGATCTCTATGAGCTGACCATGCTGGCCGGGTACCTGGAAGAAGGGATCTCCAGGCAACAGGCCGTCTTTGAGCTCTTTTACCGTGTCAATCCGTTTGAAGGCGGGTATGCGGTATGTGCCGGTCTTGAACCGGCATTGCAGTATCTGGAACAGGTGCGATTCCAGCAGGAAGAGCTGAACTACCTGGCACAACTCGGGATCTTTGCTCCCCACTTTCTGGTGTACCTGCGCAGCTTCCGCTTTCGCGGCAGCGTAACTGCTCCGCCGGAGGGCACCGTGGTCTTTCCCGGTGAGCCACTGCTTACGGTAGAGGGCGACCTGTCCGAAGCACAGTTTGTGGAAACCGCGCTGCTGAATATCATCAATTATCAGACACTGGTGGCCACCAAGGCGGCCCGTATCAGTCACGCTGCCGGCAATGCGCCGGTTATAGAATTCGGTCTGCGCCGTGCCCAAGGCCCCGATGGTGGCCTTTCCTGCGCACGGGCCGCCTGTGTCGGCGGCATCTGCAGCACCAGCAACGTGCTGGCAGGGATGCAGTTTGGTCTGCCGGTACGGGGCACCCACGCCCACAGCTGGATTCAGGCCTTCCCGGACGAACTGAGCGCCTTCCGCAGCTACGCGCACTGCTTTCCCCGCAACCTTATCCTGTTGGTAGACACCTACGACACCCTGCGCAGCGGTATTCCCAATGCCATTATCGTGGCCCGTGAACTGCGTGAACGCGGCCATGAACTGCTGGGGGTGCGTCTTGATTCAGGAGATCTTGCGCAACTCTCCCGGCAAGCCCGAGCCATGCTTGACGCAGCCGGGTTCCCCCAGGTGAAGATCCTGGCATCCAATGATCTTGACGAATATGGCATTGAGGCACTCAGACGTGACGGAGCACGGATAGATCTGTATGGCGTCGGCACCAGACTGGCCACCTGCAGTGGCGCGGGTGGCGGCGCACTGGGCGGTGTGTACAAGCTGGTGGAGCTGGACGGGCGGCCATCACTGAAGATCACCTGCGACCCTCTGAAAGCAACACTGCCTGGTAAAAAACGGATACTGCGGGTAACAGGACCGGACGGTGTCATGCGGCACGATATGATCTGCCGTGCAGAGGAGCCCGCTACGTTGTTGCAGCAGAACGGATTGGCGGCGGACAGCAGTGTGACAGAGCTGCAGCAGGTGGTCATGCGTAACGGCAGCCGTACCGGACCACCGGAATCGCTTGCAGCTGCGGCAGAACGCTGCAAGCAGCAGTTGGCTGCATTGCCGCCTGATTGTTTGAAATTGACCGCCCCCCGGCAGTACCCAGTCGAGATTTCCCCACAGGTATACGCGCTGAAAGACCGGACCATAGCAGCACTGACCAGGTAAGGATCACTCACCATGCACTCTCAAGCTGCACTTCTGATTGTTGATGTCCAGAATGACTTTTGCCCCGGCGGCGCACTTCAGATCAGCTCAGGCGACCGGGTGATAGCTCCGATCAACAGGGCCGTTCGTCGCTTTACGGCCGCCGGCCTGCCGGTGCTGGCAAGCCGGGACTGGCATCCGCCGGTAACCGCGCATTTCAGAGAATACGGCGGCCCCTGGCCGGTGCATTGCGTACAGGGAACTGTCGGCGCCTGTTTTCATCCTGATCTGCAACTGCCGGAGGGGACAGTGATTCTATCGAAAGGAACCGTTGCGGAGCTGCCCGGCTACTCAGCCTTTGAAGCAGTTGACGACACGGGTAAAACGCTTCAAGAACTGCTCAGGGAACAGGAGACAACACAGCTCTATGTCTGCGGGCTTGCCACCGATTACTGTGTGCTGCACACAACCCGCGACGCATTGCAGCGGGGATTTCTGATTACCCTGTTGACCGATGCCGTAGCAGGTGTGGATTCAACGCCCGGCGCATCGGCCGAGGCCATTGCCGAAATGGTGCAGGCTGGTGCCGGCCTGGCCACTGTTGACGAGTTGTGCCGTTGCAGCAGGACCAGTCCCTCGTGTTGGACGGTGCTGCACTGAGCAGGGTGATTCTTGAAGAG
>CAZYMK010000134.1:0-7192 GCA_964648885.1 uncultured Geobacter sp.
TACCCGACGCAGACTATTTTTGTCCAGCAGGCTGGTTAGGGGGACCCATGCAACCATCACAGTCAGGTGGTATACTCGGCGCAACAGCATTGCCGGATGGCAGCACCGGTTTCAGAGTCTGGGCACCCCGTGTGCAGCAGGTGGCGGTGGTCTTCCCGGACAGCGGCAGGCCGCCGGTTGCGCTGCACGCGGAAGGTGACAGCTACTTTTCCGGTACGGTTGCGGGTGTCAGGCATGGCGATCGTTACCGATACCTGCTTGACGGTGAGCTGGAACGGCCTGATCCGGCTTCCCGGTATCAGCCGGACGGGGTGCATGGCCCGTCGCTGGTGGTGGATCCGGATCTGTTCCTGTGGCAGACGCCGGATTGGGGGGGCCTGCCGCTGGAAGAGTATCTGCTCTATGAACTGCATGTGGGAACCTTTACCCCTCAGGGGACGTTTGACGGGGTGATCGACCGGCTGGACTATCTGGTTGAGCTGGGCATTACCGCCGTGGAGCTGATGCCGGTGGCCCAGTTTCCGGGAGAGCGCAACTGGGGCTATGACGGTACCTTTCCCTTTGCCCCCCAGAACAGCTACGGCGGGCCGGAGGGGCTGAAGCGGCTGGTGGATGCCTGCCACGGCCGGGGACTGGCGGTGGTGCTGGATGTGGTCTACAACCACCTGGGGCCGGAGGGTAATTACCTGCATGCCTTTGGTCCCTACTTTACCAGTCGCTACCAGACCCCGTGGGGTGATGCCGTTAACTTTGACGGCCCTGACAGTGATCCGGTCCGTCACTTTTTTATTGCCAACGCCCTGTACTGGATCAGCGAGTACCGGGTTGATGCCCTGCGTCTGGATGCGGTCCACGGTATCTATGATTTAAGCGCCTGCCATATCCTGCTTGAGCTGCAGCAGGCAGTTGAGCAACGGTCTGCCGAGCTGGGACGTCCGGCCTATCTGATTGCCGAAAGCGACTTGAACGATGTGCGCCTGATCACCAGTCCTGAGCAGGGTGGTTTTGGCCTGGCAGCCCAGTGGTGCGACGACTTTCACCACAGTCTGCGGACCTTGCTGACCAATGATCGTCGCGGCTACTATGGTGATTACGGCTCATTTGCCCACCTGAGCAAGGCGTTTCGTGACGGGTTTGTGCTGGACGGCTGTTATTCCGGTTTCAGGCGCCGCCGTCATGGCAGCTCATCGGCTGCGGTCCCCCCCTGTTGTCTGGTGGTCTGTAGTCAGAACCATGATCAGATCGGCAACCGTGCCCGGGGAGAACGGCTGCACGAGCACCTTTCCCTGGACCAGCTCAAGCTGGCAGCCGCATCCGTGCTGTTGTCACCCTACCTGCCGCTGCTCTTTATGGGTGAAGAGTATGGCGAAACCGCCCCGTTTCCCTATTTTGTCAGCCACGGTGATCCGGATCTGGTGGTGGCGGTGCGCAACGGCAGAAAGCAGGAGTTTGCTGATTTTACTGAGGAGACGGTACCAGACCCCCAGGATGAGCAGACCTTTCTGAGCGCACAGCTGGATCCGGAACAGCGTCTCTCCGGCCCGCAGCAGGAGCTTTTCTCGTTCTATGGCGCCTTGATCCGTCTGCGCAAAGAGCTGCAGCTGACCGCCTGTGCTGACCGTCAGTTGCTGCAGCTGATTGCTGACGAGCCAAACCAGATACTGATCCTGATCCGGCGCCGCTTCACCGAGGAGTTGATCTGCCTGTTCAACTACAGCCATCAGAGGCAGATTGTTGATGACGCTCTGATCTGCGGCCCGCTGACTGTGCTGCTCGACTCATCCGGTCAGTACGCATCGGGTGGCAGCATTACCGTCTATCATACACGACCCGAATCGCGTGTGCAGCTTGCTCCCTATGGCGTCGTGGTTTGTGTTCGTTCATCAAAGGAAAACCCATGAAACCGACCGCAACCTACCGGCTGCAATTCAATAGCGGCTTCGGATTTGACGATGCCCGGACCATTGTGCCGTACCTGCACCGTCTTGGTATCAGTACGCTCTATGCCTCACCCTATTTTGCGGCACGACCGGGCAGCATGCACGGCTATGATGTGCACGACCAGAACCGGCTGAACCCGGAGCTGGGCAGCACCGCACAGTACGAAGCGCTCTGCAGCGAACTGGCAGGCCACGGCATGGGGCAGATCCTGGATATTGTGCCCAACCATATGTGTATTGAGGGACAGGGCAACAGCCTGTGGGCCGATGTGCTGGAAAACGGTCCCAGCGCACGTTCTGCCTGTTTTTTTGATATTGACTGGCATCCGGTCAAACAGGAGCTGGAAAACAAGATCCTGATGCCGATTCTGGGGGATCAGTACGGCACGGTGCTGGAAAACGGCGAACTGTGCCTGCGTTTTGAAGAAGGTTCGTTTTATCTGTACTACTACGAACACAAGTTGCCGATCATCCCCAAGAGTTACCGCCTTATCCTGAGTCTGCAGCTGGAAAGCCTGGAGCAGGAGCTGGGCCCGGACACCCCCCAGTATCAGGAGTTGGTGAGCATCATTACCGCCCTGAAACATCTGCCGTCCATTACCGAGAGCGATCCTGAACGGATCGAGGAGCGTTACCGCGAGAAGGAGATTGTCAAGAGACGACTCTGGAGCCTTTATCAGAACAGCGTTGCTGTCAAAGCCTTTATTGATCGTAATCTGATCTGTTTTAACGGCAGCAAGGGCACTCCTGACAGCTTTGACGGTCTGGATGCCCTGCTGCAGGAACAGGTCTACCGGATCAGCCACTGGCGGGTCGCCACCGAGGAGATCAACTACCGGCGCTTCTTTGATATCAACGGCCTGGGGGCGATCCGGGTTGAGGACCCGCAGGTGTTTGAAGCCACCCACCGGCTGCTGTTCGATCTGGTGGGGTCCGGAAAGATAACCGGTCTGCGGATTGACCATGCTGACGGCCTGCAGGACCCGGTTGACTATCTGAAACGGCTGCAGGCCGCCTGTTTCAGCCGACGGTACGAGAGCAGTTTTGCCCCTGCCGGGGAAGATCAGCCGGACAATGAACCGGCCACCACGGCACAGGAAGCCTATACGCGGATACTTGAGGCTGATCCCGGTTATAAGCCGTTCTACATTCTGGCTGAAAAGATCCTGCTCAAGGCAGAGAAGCTGCCGGCCAACTGGCCGGTCTATGGCACCACCGGCTATGATTTTGCCAACCAGGTCAACGGCATCTTTGTGGAGACCGCCAACGGCAAGCTGTTTGAGACCATCTATACTCGTTTCATGCAGCACCGGGTTGATTTCCATGATGCCCTGTATCAGAAGAAGAAACTGGTCATGCAGGTGGCGCTTTCAAGTGAAATCAACACCCTGGGGCATTACCTGAACCGGATCTCCGAGCAGAGTCGTCACACCCGCGATTTTACCCTTAACAGTCTGATCAAGTCGCTGATTGAGGTGATAGCCTGTTTTCCGGTGTACCGTACCTATACTGCCGACTATGACGTGACGGAGCGGGACCGGCAGTATGTTGAGGCAGCGGTCAAGAGCGCCATACGTCTCAATCCGGCGGTCAGCGCCTCGGTCTTTGATTTTATCCGCGATGTGCTGCTGCTGCGTTTCCCTGACAATCTGCCGGAGGAGCAGCGTTGTGCCCGGCTTGATTTTGTCAAACGGTTCCAGCAGCTCACCGGCCCGGTCATGGCCAAGGGGGTGGAGGATACCACCTTCTACCTCTATAACCGGCTGGTCTCGCTGAATGAGGTGGGGGGCAGCCCGGAGCGGTTCGGCATCAGTCTTGAGGCGTTCCACGGGCAAAACATTGACCGCTGCAAAAACCGTCCGCTGGCCATGCTGGCAAGCTCAACCCACGATACCAAACGCAGCGAAGATGTGCGGGCCCGGATCAATGTGCTGTCCGAGATCCCTGAACTGTGGCGTGAGGGATTGATGCGCTGGAGCCGTCAGAACCGCCGGATCAAGCTGGTGGTGGACGGCAGGGCCCGTCCCAGCCGCAATGAAGAGTACCTGCTGTACCAGACCCTGGTGGGCGCCTGGCCCTTTTGTAAGCCGGATACCGCAGAGTTTGGCGAATTTCGTGAACGGATCAAGGCCTACATGCTCAAGGCCATGCGTGAGGCCAAGGTGCATACCAGCTGGATTAATCCGGATTCTCACCATGAAGATGCAGCCCTGTATTTTATCGACATGATCCTGAAAGATCTCCCCGGAAACGCCTTTTTGCACGATTTTGCCGGGTTTCAGCAGCTGACAGCCGCCTGCGGCATCTTCAATTCACTGAGTCAGCTGTTGCTCAAGATTACCTCTCCCGGCATACCGGATATCTACCAGGGTAATGAACTGTGGGACTTCAGTCTGGTAGATCCCGACAATCGGCGTCCGGTGGATTTTAGCACGCGTGTGGCGGTGCTGGAGCAGTTGGAACGCCAGGTGGCAGAGCAGGGGGTGACAGCAACGGCACGGGAACTGACAGCCCGGCGGCAGAACGGACAGATCAAACTGTACCTGACCTGGAAGGCGCTCTCCTTCCGCCGCCAACAACGAGAGTTGTTCGAGCAGGGACGCTATCTGCCGCTTGAAGTGGTCGGCTTGCGCCGGGAGCATGTCTGCGCCTTTGAGCGTTCCACCAACCACAGCGCCGTGCTGGTGGTGGTACCCCGCTTCTGCAGCCGTCTGATCGCTGACAAAAACGGCCTGCCGCTGGGACCGGAGGTCTGGCAGGATACCTGTCTGCTGCAGCCGTTTGATACGAGTTGCAGTGCATACCGCAACCTGCTGACCGGTGAGCTGCTGAGGCTTGAGCCGCAGGATGGCCGACTGGGTCTGCCGCTGCACAAGATTCTATCAATCTTCCCAGTGGCGCTGCTGGTGAAGATTGACGCAACAGAGGAGGCGACATGCTAGACCAACGTGCCTGCGGTATCCTGCTGCACCCCACCTCGCTGCCGGGGCCGGGCGGCATCGGCAGTCTGGGGGCCGATGCCCGGAGGTTTGTTGATCTACTGCAGGCAATGGGGATGCGCTACTGGCAGGTGCTGCCGCTTTCTCCGCCTGCCTGCGGCAACTCACCCTACTCAGCCTTTAGCGCCTTTGCCGGTAATCCGCTGCTGATTGATCTTGAACAGCTCAGTGCAGCGGGTGATTTGCCGCCGTCGGTTGATCAGGCGAACGTTCCTGAAGACCGGGTTGATTTCGGCGCGGTGATTGAGCATAAAGGCAACCTGCTGCGTCAGGCTGCCGTCACCTTTCTGCAACAGCCCCCAGCAGAGCGACTGCAGGAGTTTCACCGCTTCTGTGCCGACACCCCCTGGTTGCAGGACTATACCCTGTTCATGGCCCTTAAACAGCGCTATGGCGGTGCGGTCTGGAACTGCTGGCCACAGGAAGCGGCCTTTCCGACCGCTGCTGTCAAAGAGCGGCTGCTTGCCGAGTGCCGTGATGAAATCGCAGTGCAGAGTTATCTGCAGTGGCAGCTGTTCCGGCAGTGGCATGCCCTGCGCCACTACGCCAATCAGTGCGGGGTGGCGGTGATCGGTGATATCCCGATCTTTGTGGGCTATGATTCAGCCGATGTCTGGAGTCGGCGTGAACTATTCCTGCTGGATGAACAGGGCACCCCCCAGGTGGTGGCCGGGGTGCCGCCGGATTACTTCAGCGCCACCGGCCAGCTGTGGGGCAATCCGCTGTATAACTGGCAGCGGATGGAGCAGGAGGGCTATTGCTGGTGGATTGACCGGTTCCGCAGCCTGTTTGAGCTGTTTGATCTGGTGCGGGTTGATCATTTCCGTGGCTTTGAGGCGGCCTGGTATATTCCGGCCCATGCAGAGACGGCAGTGCAGGGCAGGTGGGTTGCGGGACCGGCAGAGCGCCTGTTTGATGCGCTACAGCAGCAGCTGGGAGAACTGCCGATTATTGCCGAAGATCTGGGGGTGATTACCCCCGCGGTGCTGGCACTGCGGGATCGTTACGGGTTCCCCGGTATGAAAATCCTGCAGTTCGGTTTTGATGCGGAGCTTGATGACCGTGACCTGCCCCACAACCATGTCAGGCATGGAGTGGTCTACACCGGCACCCACGACAATGACACCAGCAACGGCTGGTATGCGGCCCGTTCCGATGCCGAGCGCGCTGCCATGCATGCATACCTGGGGACCGTGCCGGGTAATGGCGCAGATGACCTGATCCGGGCCGCGCTGATGTCGGTGGCTGCTACTGCCATTATTCCGCTGCAGGATATTCTGGGCCTGGGCAGTGAGGCCCGCATGAATATCCCCGGTACTCCTTTCAATAACTGGGAGTGGCGTTTTGGCTGGGAGATGCTGCCGGACGGTCTGGCCGACTCTGTGCGCAACAGACTGAAACGATACGACCGACTCTGTCAGGAGGATGTGTGATGCCACATCAGACCTTGCTGCTTGAAGACAACCCCACCTGGTACCGTGATGCGATTATTTACCAGGTGCATATCAAGGCCTTTGCCGATTCCGATGCCGACGGCATGGGGGACTTCCGTGGTCTGATCGGCAAGCTGGACTACCTGCAGCAGCTGGGGGTTACGGCGCTCTGGGTGCTGCCGTTCTACCCTTCGCCGCTGCGGGATGATGGGTACGATATTGCCGATTATTACAATGTCAATCCCAGCTACAATACCTTGCGGGAGTTTAAGCAGTTTCTGCGGGAGGCCCACAAGCGGGGGCTGCGGGTGATCACCGAGTTGGTGCTGAACCATACCTCCGACCAGCATCCCTGGTTCCAGCGGGCCCGCCAGGCCAAGCCCGGATCAGCGTACCGTGAGTATTATGTCTGGAGCGATACACCGGAGCGGTACCGCGAGACCCGGATCATCTTCCAGGATTTCGAGACCTCCAACTGGAACTGGGACCCGGTGGCCAAGGCCTACTACTGGCATCGTTTCTACAGTCACCAGCCTGATTTGAACTTTGATAATCCCAAGGTGCAGACAGAGATGCTGAAGGTGATCGATTACTGGCTGGCAATGGGGGTTGACGGGGTTCGTTTGGATGCGGTGCCGTACCTGTTTGAGCGGGAGGGGACCAACTGCGAGAACCTGCCGGAGACCCATGCTTTTCTCAGAAAACTGCGGGCTCATATGGACCGCTCCCACAAAAACCGGATGTTGCTTTCTGAAGCCAACCAGTGGCCCGAAGATGCGGCCGCCTATTTTGGTGACGGTGATGAAAGCAACATGGCCTT
>CAZYMK010000134.1:7292-8476 GCA_964648885.1 uncultured Geobacter sp.
TTTTCCATGCCCGGCACGCCGATCATCTACTACGGTGATGAGATCGGTATGGGGGACAATTACTTTCTGGGTGATCGTAACGGCGTCCGCACCCCGATGCAGTGGAACCCGGACCGCAACGCCGGTTTTTCACAGGCCAGCCCCCACAAGCTGTTCCTGCCGGTGATCATTGAGGCGGACTATCATTACGAATCTATCAATGTGGAGAACCAGGAGCGCAACCCCTCGTCACTTTTGTGGTGGATGCGGCGCACCATTGCCATGCGGAAGAGGTTTAAGGCCTTTGGCTGCGGCACCCTGGAGATGCTGCCGTCGGACAACCCCAAGGTGCTGACCTTTATGCGCTGTTTTGAGGATGAAAAACTGCTGGTGGTGATCAACCTCTCCCGTTTTGCCCAATCGGTGTCAGTGGATCTCTCCCGTTATGCCGGGCTGATCCCGGAAGAGCTGTTCAGCCGTAACCGTTTTCCGCTGATTCAGGAATCACGCTATCACTTCACCCTGGGGCAGTACGACTATTTCTGGTTTACCCTGCGCAGCACCGAGGCCCGCGAACCGTGTGAAGATGAGTGTCTGCAGCTGAAGCTGCGTGCCGGCCAGCAGTGGTGGGATCTGGTAAAGGGCAGGAACAGTGAACGCATCTGCACGGAGGTGATGCCGGTTTATCTGCAGCGGGTCTTCTGGTTCTTCGGCAAGGGGCGGACGATCCGCAAGACCAGGGTGATTGACAGCTTCCAGGTCAGGCATGATACCCAGCTGTTCCTGTTGACCATGTTTCAGGTGGATTACAGTGAAGGGGACAGCGAGGTCTACCTGATGCCGATGACCTGGCTCTCCAATGAACAGGTGGCCAGCCTGGCCGAGCGGCATCCGCTCTCGGTTATTGCCGCTCTGGCGTTGGGACCGCAGGAGGGAGTACTGTGCGATGCCCTGTACTTTGAAGAGTTTCGTACCCTGCTGTTCGGGTTGATAGCTGACCGGGTCAAACTGCAGGGGGAAAACGGCGCGATGCTGATCGGCCATCCGGGCAGCGGTGTTACCAAAACCGTTCCTCCCCGGGCAGAGCTGTTTCCCAGCCGGGTGGCAGCGGTGGAGCAGAACAACACCAGTCTCCTCTACGGTGACCGGTTGCTGTTCAAGATGTACCGCAAGCTGGATGAGGGGATCAACCCCGAGCCGGAAAC
>CAZYMK010000135.1:0-8455 GCA_964648885.1 uncultured Geobacter sp.
TTGAGGCTGCGAGCCCCCATGGCGGTGGCGGTGCGATCCAGGCAGCCCAGCAGCGACCCGGACTTTTTGTTGTCGGTCATGGTGGCGGTCAGTTCAAGATTACGGCGGGTGGCCGGATCAAGGGCCAGAAAGTCGTTGCGGCGCACCATGCTGACGTCCCGCAGGTGGGGCAGGGCCGCATGGCGGTTTTCCTGCAGGTAATGCAGCACCATGCCGATTGCCAGCAGGGCCAGTGGCAGGCCATCCATCCCGAATGCGTCCGGAGAGGCGATACCGAAGCGGTTGCAGATCAGGCCGGAGCAGTAATCCTTGTCCAGCACCCAGTCCGCCACGCCGGAACGGGGTCGATCGCCGTGCAGCAGCCCCAGCTCATCCGGTAGCTCTTTGCGTAGCGCTTCAGCCAACAGCAGTTCCCGTGGGCCGATTGCAGCCAGCATGGCAGCAGCGCCGGTCAGGCTGTCTTCTTCCGATGCCTTGAATTCGCCGGTTGATAGATCCAGCCAGGCGCAGCCCCAGCGTCCATCCTGCTGACAGAGCGCCAAAAGGTAACTGTTCTCGTCCGGGGTCAGGCTCTCGCTCTCGGTCACCAGAGCCGGGGTCACCACCTTGACCACATCCCGCTTGACGATCCCCTTGGCCTGTTTGGGATCTTCCACCTGCTCGCAGATTGCTACCCGGTGGCCTGCCTCAACCAGCCGGGCGATGTACGGCTGGGCCGAGTGAAACGGTACCCCGCAGAACGGGATCTCGTCGGCGCTGTTCTTGTTGCGGGAGGTGAGGGTGATATCCAGAATGCGGGCGGCAATCAGGGCATCATCCAGGAACATCTCGTAGAAATCACCCATCCTGAAGAACAGGATGCTCTCGGGATAGCGGGCCTTGATCTCCAGATATTGCTTCATCATGGGGGTTTGAAGGGCAGAACTCATGGCGTTGTTATTATCATACTGGTGCTGGGCATTGCAAGGAGGCGGGGCAAGGTGCTATATGAGGGAACATTTGTATTTTCATGAAAGCGACACCAATGAGACAGATAGTTCGCATGTTGTGCCTTTCTCTGCTGCTGTTGCTGCCGATGGCTTGTGCAGACCAAAAGGAAAAGCCCCGGGCGAAACCGGCCGTGCCGGTCAAGACGGTCCAGGCGGTGCAAAAAACCGTACCGGTACAGCTCAAGGCGATCGGTACGGTGGAACCGTTCAGCTCAGTGGCGCTCAAGGCCCAGGTGAGCGGTCAGATCAGTCGGATACACGTGGCTGAGGGGAGCGAGGTGCGGCAAGGGGATCTGCTGATCACGATCGACTCTGAGCCGTTTCAGGCCGCACTGCGGCAGGCTGAGGCAGCGCTGGCCAAGTCCCAGGCCCAGGCCCGCTTTGCAGCTGACCAGGCCCGACGATATGAAGGGCTTCTCAAAGAGGGGATTGTCACCCATGATCAGCACGACCAGTTGCAGGCCAATGCCGAATCCCTGGCCGCTGCAGTGGTCGCTGACCGGGCGGCGGTGGCTGCCGCCAGAATTCAGCTGGGCTACTGCACAATCCGCTCACCGATCAGTGGCCGTACCGGCTCAGTCGGCCTCCATGCCGGTAACCTGGTCAAGGCCAATGAGCAGACCATCCTGACCGTCAATCAGATCAGCCCAGCCTATGTCACCTTCAATCTGCCGGAGAAGCGGCTGGCTGAGCTGAAGCGGGCCCTGGCGGGCGGACAGCTCAAGGTAGAGGCAGTGCTGCCCCAGGATGGCGGTGCTCCCGAGACCGGCACCATCAGTTTTCTGGATAACACGGCTAACCCGGCCACCGGCACCATCAAGCTGAAGGGTCTGTTTGAGAACCGTTCACGTCGGCTCTGGCCGGGGCAGTTTGCCGACGTGGTGCTGACCCTGACCAGCCGTCCGAATGTTGTGGTCGTGCCTTCTCCTGCAGTGCAGCAGGGCCAGCAGGGGGAGTATCTCTACGTGGTAAACAGGGAGCAGCAGGCCGAGTTGCGTCAGGTGGTGACCGCACCGGCCGGGGTGGGCGAATTGGTGATTGAAAAAGGGGTGGCTGCCGGTGAGACTGTGGTGGTTGACGGCCAGCTGCGACTGACCCCCGGGGCTCTGGTGACCACTGCTCCGCCTGCTGCCAGCGGGAAACCGTAACCATGAACATTGCCGACCCGTTCATCCGGCGTCCGGTCATGACCTCACTGGTCATGATCGCGATACTGATCTTCGGGCTGACCTCGTACCGGCAGCTGCCGGTCAATGACCTGCCCAATGTGGATTTCCCCACCATTCAGGTCAATGCCAGCCTGTCCGGTGCCAATCCGGACACCATGGCCTCGGCCGTGGCTACCCCGCTGGAGAATCAGCTCTCTACCATTGCCGGGGTCGATTCCATGACCTCCACCAGCGGCATTGGCCAGACCCGGATCACGATCCAGTTCAACCTTGATCGTGACATTGACGCTGCTGCCCAGGATGTGCAGGCCGCCATCTCCCAGGCGATCCGCTACCTGCCCAAGAACATGACCACCCCGCCCTGGTTCCGCAAGGTCAATCCGGCTGACCAGCCGGTACTGTACCTGGCCCTCAGTTCACCAACCCTGCCGCTCTCCAGTATTGATGAGTACGCCCAGACCATGATCGCCCGCCGGGTCTCCACCATCAGCGGCGTGGCCCAGGTCAATGTCTTCGGCGCGCAGAAGTACGCGGTGCGGGCCCTGCTGGATCCCCGTCAGCTGGCCTCACGCCGGATTGGTATTGATGAGGTGGCAGGCGCCATTGCTACCGGCAACGTCAAACTGCCCACCGGTACTTTAAACGGTGCCCGTCAGGCCTATACCATTGAGACTGACGCCCAGTTGCTGCAGGCCGCTGCCTACCGCAAGCTGGTGGTGGCCTACCGTGACGGTTCTCCGATCTATCTGGAAGAGCTGGGGCGGGTGATTGACAGCGTAGAGAATACCAGGGCCGCTGCCTGGTACAACAGCAGTCGGGGTATTATTCTGGCGGTCTACCGCCAACCCGGCACCAACACCATCCAGGTGGTGGACAGTGTCAAAAAGCTGCTGCCGGAGTTTCGCAGCCAGATACCGGAGGCGGTGGGGATTGATCTGCTGTACGACCGCTCCTTGACCATCCGCGAATCAATGCATGATGTGAAGTTCACCCTGGTGCTGACGGTCGGTCTGGTGATCATGGTGATCTTCCTGTTCCTGCGCAACCTGCGGGCCACCCTGATCCCCTCGCTGGCTTTGCCGCTCTCTATCGTCGCCACCTTCAGCGTGATGCAGCTCTGTGGTTTCTCCCTCAACAACATCTCGATGATGGCCCTGATTCTGGCGGTGGGCTATGTGGTAGACGATGCTATCGTGATGCTGGAGAACATTGTCCGCCATATAGAGCAGGGTAAAACTGCCCGTGAGGCGGCCTTCATCGGTTCCCGTGAGATCAGCTTCACCATCATCTCCATGACTATTTCACTCGTTGCCGTCTTCTTGCCGGTGCTGTTCATGGGCGGTATCCTGGGGCGACTGCTGCATGAATTTGCCATCACCATCAGTGCTGCCATTCTGGTTTCCTGTTTTGTCTCCTTAAGCCTCACGCCGATGCTTTGCAGCCGTTTTCTGAAGCCGCACAGCCCGCAACATGGCCGCCTGTATCTGGCCCTTGAGCGTTTTTTTGACCGGCTGCTGCACGGATATCAGCAATCGCTTGCCCTGGTTCTGCAGTATCGCCGGATTACTCTGGCGGTGACGCTGCTGACGATCCTGCTGACGGTCTGGCTGTTCAGGATCATACCAATGGGATTCCTGCCGTCAGAGGATACCGGACGAATCAATATTGATACCGAGACCGCCCAGGGCACCTCTTTTGAGGCGATGAAGGAGCGTCAGCTGGAACTGGCCCGGATCCTGGCCGCCGACCCCAACATTGACGGATTTATGGCCTCGGTGGGGGGGATCAGGAACGTCAATAACGGTTTTTTCTTTGTGCGGCTCAAACCGGGCAGCCAACGGAAGCTGACCGCTGATCAGGTGATCCAGGGGCTGCGGCCCAAGCTGGCCCAGGTGCCGGGCATCAAGGCCTACCCCAAGAATGTTCCCTCGATCCAAGTGGGGGGTGTCAGCTCAAAGAGCCAGTATCAGTTTACCCTGCAGGCCCAGGATACTGCAGAGCTGTACCGCAATGCTGCCGCCTTTGAGGCCCGGCTGCGCGAGCTGCCGCAACTGCTGGATGTGACCAGCGACCTACAGATCAGCAATCCCCAGCTTAAAGTATCGATCAATCGCGACAAGGTGGCGGCATTGGGGTTGACCATGCTGCAGGTGGAAGATGCCCTCTCTTTTGCCTACGCCAGCCGACAGGTCTCCACCATCCTGGCCCCGGCTGACCAGTATCAGGTGATCATGGAGCTGGACCCCCGCTGGCAGGGGGATCCTTCAGCCCTGCAGCTGCTCTACATCCGCTCATCCAGCGGTCAGCTGGTACCACTGGAGACCATCGCCAGCTTTTCAAAAGAACTGGGGCCGTTGGCGGTGAACCACCTGGGGCAACTCCCCTCGGTAACGATCTCCTTTAACCTGCGACCCGATGTCTCGCTGGGTGATGCGGTCAGGCTGATCGAGGCCCAGGCCGCACGTGAGCTGCCACCCACCATCAGCACCAGCTTCCAGGGCACGGCTCAGGCCTTCAAGGATTCCTTCAGCGGCTTCTGGCTGCTGCTGGCCCTGGCTATCTTTGTGATCTACCTGGTGCTGGGTATTCTGTATGAGAGCTTTATTCACCCGATCACCATCCTGTCAGGGCTGCCTGCCGCCGGGTTCGGTGCGCTTTTAACCCTGTTGCTGTTCAGGAGTGATCTGAATATCTACGGCTTTGTGGGGATCATCATGCTGATCGGGATTGTTAAAAAGAACGCCATCATGATGATTGACTTCGCCCTTGAGGCGGAACGCAAAGAAGTTAAACCGCCCCTGGAGGCGATCTATGCCGGTGCGATTGTCCGCTTTCGGCCGATCATGATGACCACCATGGCAGCCCTGATGGGTACCCTGCCGATTGCCATCGGTTACGGTGCCGGCGGTGAGGCGCGTCAGTCGCTGGGGCTGGCAGTGGTGGGGGGACTACTGACCTCCCAGTTGCTGACCCTGTATATCACCCCGGTGGTCTACTATTATATGGATCGGCTGATGCGGCGGTTTAGAGGTCAGCCAGCCGACTCTACCAATCAGTAACATCTCATGCCCTCTTCCCGGTCCTCTTATTCCTGATCTTTTTGTATTAAAATTTGTTCAGTCTTAACAATTTGTTATGTATACACAACCGTTTTTATCCCCTCTTTGCTGCTGTCCGGCCTTTCGATTTTGCTTGCCAGTCAACCGTAGGTAACGGTAGATTGCAAAGCGCTAATACTGTGTAAGTAATTGATATAAATATATGTATTTTTGAATATACGGGATCGCGTTCATAATTAACTGCTGCTCATGGTTCTGAACGCAGTCTGTAACCACCCCACGAAGGAGGAGACTATGAAACTGTATCGCCCGTTGTTGCTGTTGGTCGGCCTGTTGTTTGGCCTGTCAAGCAGTGGTCTGGCTGCCACCGACCACAAGGATTTTGTCACCGGTCCGTTCAAGGAAGGTAGCGATGTAACCAAGGCCTGTCTGCAATGTCATGAGAAGCAGGCCAACGACTTCATCAAGACCCAGCACTGGAATCTGAAGGGCGTGCCCAACCATGTTAAGGGGCTTGAGAAGAGCAACAAGCTTTATGGCAAGACCAACATGACCAACAACTATTGCACCACCATCTTTGCCGCCAAAGAGGGACTCCCGCGTGAGTCTTGCCTGCGCTGCCATGCCGGTTATGGTTGGAACCGCAACAAGTTTGACCACACTGACAAGACAAAGATCGACTGTCTGATCTGTCATGCCACCAAGGGCTATGATCGGGCCAGTGTTGGCTGTGATGTGGATCAGAAGGGGATGACCACCGGTAAAGTGGATCTGGTGGCGGCAGCTCAGAGCGTCGGACAGAAGCCGACGCTTAAAAACTGCGGCTATTGTCACTTCTATGGTGGTGGTGGTGATGCGGTCAAGCATGCCGGTCTTGATTCTACCCTTGAGGCTGCCGACCGTAAACTGGACGTCCATATGGCCAAAAAAGCAAAGGGCGGCGCCGGTATGGTCTGTGTTGACTGCCATAAGGCTCCCCAGCACAAGATTGCCGGTGCCTCCAGCATGATGGCCCACTATGCCAGCCGGGTGAAGTGCGAAGACTGCCACAGCGGTGCCAAGGCACCCCACAAGACCTCCAAGAACAAGGCGATTCTGGATGCCCATGCTGCCTCAGTGGCCTGCCAGACCTGCCATATCCCGATGATTTCCCGTGGCCAGGCCACCAAGACCTCCTGGAACTGGTCTGATGTGGGTAAGGATATTGAGCCTGAAGAGCAGTTTGACCAAGAGACCTTCCAGAAGCGCAAAGGTTCCTTTACCTGGAACAAGAACTATCTGCCGGTCTATGCCTGGTATAACGGCACCATTGAGCGCTACATGGTGGGTGACAAGATTAAAGATCCCAAAAAAGTGGTTAATATGACCAAGCCGGTAGGTGACATCAAGGACAAGACCGCCAAGATCTATCCTTACAAGACCCATACCGGCGACCAGCCGATGGACAGCGTGCATAAGTATCTGAGCACCTTCCAGCAGTATCAATCGCTGTGGCTGCATTACAACTGGGATAAGGCCCTGAAAGACGGCGCCCAGGAAGAAGGTCTGCCCTACAGCGGCAAGTACCAGTTTGTGAAGACCATTGCCTACATCTCTGCGCAGCACCAGGTAGCTCCCAAGGAAGATGCCCTGCAGTGCGGCGATTGCCATATGGGCAACAAGCGGATGGATTGGAAGGCACTGGGCTACAAGGCTGATCCAATGATGACCGGCGGTCGTTTTGCCGGCAAGAAGAAGTAACAGAAGAACTTCCGTAACATTATAGTGTGACTGACGGTTGCACGCTTGCCGGTACAAACACAATCGGACCCCCTTTCCCCGATTGCCGTACCGGTAAGCGTGCATTTTTTTGTGCTTGACTCGCCTCGCAGTATAAAAGTATATGATTGATTAGTAATATGCTTTGCGGGGAGCCCCTGATGATCAAGCAGTTTGCCGATTACGTCACCTACTCGTTACTGGGCCTGCAGCCAGGTAAACATTTGGCCGAAGCCCTCAATTTTTTTATCTACGACACCCTCAAGATTTTTTTCCTGCTGATTGTGATGATCTATCTGATCGGGCTGGTAAGGGTATCCTTGCCGGTTGAACGGGTGCGCGCCTACCTGGCCGGCAAACATCGCCTGGTCGGCTATTTTTTGGGTTCAGTGTTCGGGGCGATCACGCCGTTTTGCTCCTGTTCAAGCATCCCGGTCTTTCTTGGGTTCATTTCCGCCGGTATCCCGGTTGGTATGACCATGGCGTTTCTGCTGACCTCGCCGCTGATCAACGAGATAGCAGTGATCCTGCTGCTCAGTCTGGTGGGCTGGAAGATCACGCTGCTGTACATTCTGATCGGCCTCGGCGTGGGGATTATCGGTGGCCTGTTCCTTGACGGAATCAAGGCCGAAAGGATGCTGCAGGGTTTTGCCCGCAAGGTCTATGAAGAGGGGCAGCACACACAGATTGAAGCCGTTGAAAAGAAGCGGATCACGATGATGGACCGACACAATTTTGCCAAACGGGAACTGGCGGATGTGTTCGGACGGGTCTGGATCTGGGTGATTGTCGGTGTGGGGGTTGGCGCAGGTCTGCATGGTTTTGTCCCTGATACCTGGTTTGAGACTCATCTTGGCGCCGGGCAGTGGTGGTCGGTGCCGGTGGCTACCCTGATCGGCATCCCGCTGTACTCCAATGCCACGGCCATCATACCGGTTATGGAAAGCCTGATCGTCAAAGGATTGCCGCTTGGAACGACCCTGGCCTTCTGTATGAGTACGGTTGCAGCCAGTGTTCCCGAGTTTGTGATGCTGAAGCAGGTCATGCAGTGGCGTCTGCTGGCGATCGTGTTTTTGATGTTGCTGATTGCCTTTACGATTGTCGGTTGGGCGTTGAATGCCGTGTACTGACAAAACTGAACAACAGATTTCAATCAAAAGGGAGCGAGAACATGAAACTGGAAGTATTGGGCACCGGCTGTGCCAAGTGTAAGACCCTGCATGAAAACGTGAAAAAGGCAGTGGAGATTTCCGGCAAAGAGGCCGAGGTGGTCAAGGTGGAGGATTTTCCCACCATCATGAAGTATGGGGTGATGAGCACCCCGGCCCTGGTAAAAGACGGCAAGGTGCTCTTTTCCGGCAAACTGGCCACGGCGGAAGAGATTGCAGGGATGCTCTGATGCGAATGCTGTTCGACATCTCAGTTCTTAGGGTGCGTTCTCAATCATGCCAGCCATATGACTGTTGAGACCAGAGCCAGC
>CAZYMK010000136.1:0-8368 GCA_964648885.1 uncultured Geobacter sp.
ACCGGCCTTGCGGATCTCGTCAAGCACAATGGCATCGGACTCGCGCAGGATTTCAAGTCTATCTGCCGTAATTTCACCGATACAACGGATTGCCAGACCCGGACCGGGAAACGGCTGCCTATGGATCACTTCATCCGGCAATCCCAGTTCTTTACCCAGCAGACGCACTTCATCCTTGAACAGCTCCCGTACCGGTTCCAACAGCTTCATCTTCATCCGTTCCGGCAGACCGCCTACGTTATGGTGACTCTTGATCACCGCCGAGGGCCCTTTGGTGGAGACTGATTCAATCACATCCGGGTAGAGCGTGCCTTGGGCCAGCCACTCAACCGTACCCAGCTTGTTTGCTTCATCTTCAAACAGATAAATAAACTCATTGCCGATGATCTTCCGTTTTTTCTCCGGATCGGTCACTCCTTTCAGCTTGTCCAGAAAGCGGTCTGAGGCATCAACAAAATCAAGGTTGATCTTGAAGTGACGGGTGAACAGGTTGACCACCTTTTCTGCTTCACCTTTGCGTAAGAGACCATTATTGACAAAGATACACTGCAGCTGATCGCCAATGGCCTTATGGATCAGCACAGCCACCACAGAAGAGTCAACACCGCCTGACAGCGCGCAGATCACCTTGCCGTTGCCTACTTTCTGACGGATGGAGGCGATTTCGGTTTCAATAAAGTTGGCCATGGTCCAGATCGGCTGGCAGTTGCAGACCGTAAAGACAAAGTTGCCCAGTATCTCAGCACCACGGGGGGTGTGGACCACCTCAGGGTGAAACTGGACTGCGTAGAAGCGACGCTGCTCATCTTTCATGGCTGCTGCCGGTGTGTTCTCAGTACGGGCAATGGCACTGAAGCCGCGCGGCATCTGCTCGATCTTGTCGCCATGAGACATCCAGACCTCTTCTTTGCCAGACAAACCGGCAAAAAGATCCTGCGTGTCATCGATCTGCAGCAGAGCTCGTCCGAATTCACGCTTGTCAGAGCGTTCAACCCTGCCCCCCAGCTGGCTGGTCATCAGCTGCATACCGTAACAGATCCCCAGCACCGGAATCCCCAGTTCATAAATACCGGCATCAGAGTGAGGTGCATCGGCATCGTAGACACTGCTGGGCCCACCGGAGAGGATGATTCCTTGGGGAGAAAAATCCCGGATTTTTTCCAGCGACATGGTGTAGGGATGAATTTCACAGTAAACCGATTGCTCTCGGATACGACGGGCAATCAGTTGGGTAACCTGCGAGCCGAAGTCAAGGATCAGGATTTTCTGGCTGTGGATGTCGGTAGCACTCATGGGATGCGGGTTCCTTAGCTGGCCTGGTAGTTAGGCGCTTCTTTGGTTATGGTCACGTCATGGACGTGTGATTCTTTGAGACCTGCGCCGGTGATTCTGACAAAACGACCCTTTTGCTGAAGCTCGGTAATGGTGGCATTACCGGTGTAGCCCATGCCGGAACGAAGTCCTCCCATGAGCTGATGGATAGTAGAGGACAGTGCCCCACGGAACGGCACCATGCCCTCAATTCCTTCAGGCACCAATTTGACGTCGTTTTCCACATCAGACTGGAAATAACGGTCTTTGCTGCCTTCTTTCATGGCACCGATTGAGCCCATGCCGCGATAGGTTTTGTAGGTACGGCCCTGATACAGCACCGTATCACCAGGGGATTCCTCGGTACCGGCAAAGAGGGAACCGATCATGATCACATCAGCCCCGGCTACAATGGCCTTGGGCAGATCACCGGAGAACGTGACACCGCCATCGGCAATCAGCGGCACATCGTATTTGCGGGCAATCTTGGCACACTCATAGATGGCGGTTATTTGTGGCACGCCAACACCGGCTACCACACGGGTGGTGCAGATGGAGCCGGGGCCGATACCGACCTTGATGCCGTCAGCTCCGGCCTTGATCAGCGCCTCGGCAGCCTCGGCAGTCGCAATATTGCCGGCAATGATTTCAGAGCCGGGGAAGGTCGCTTTAGCCCGTTTCACAGCATCAATCACCCCCTGGGAGTGACCGTGGGCGGTATCGATCACTATCACATCAACGCCGGCCTTGAGCAATGCCTCCATGCGTGCTTCCATCTCTGCGGTGGGGCCAACAGCAGCCCCAACCCTCAGTCGGCCAAAACTGTCTTTGCAGGCATGGGGATACTTCTTTACCTTTTCAATATCCTTGATGGTGATCAGCCCTTTCAGGTAGCGCTCATCATCCACTACCAGCAGCTTTTCCACCCGGGTATGCTTGAGGTGCTCACGGGCCTGTTCCAGGGTAGTACCCACTGCGACAGTAACCAGTTTTCTCTTGGTCATGCGGGCAGAAATCGGCAGATCAAAATCGGTTTCAAAACGGAGATCGCGGTTGGTCAGAATACCGACCAGCTTGCCGTTCTTGCTGATGATCGGCACACCGGAGATGCGGTACTTTGCCATGATTTCAAGCGCCTCGCGGATCTTCTGGTTGGGGCGCATGGTGATCGGATCCACGATCATGCCTGATTCACTCTTTTTAACCTTGTCCACTTCATGGGCCTGGTCTTCAATCGACATATTCTTATGGATAATTCCCAGACCGCCTTCGCGGGCCATGCAGATGGCAGTGCGCGATTCGGTAACGGTATCCATGGCAGCGCTGACCAGAGGGATGTTGAGGTGGATGTTGCGAGAAAGTCTGGTTGCCAGATTTACATCACGGGGAAGAATGGTGGAATGTGCAGGGATCAACAGGACATCATCAAAGGTCAAACCTTCGGCCAGCTTTTCAAGCGTCATGGCGTTGCCACCTCGCAGATAAATTTTACAGACGTTAGTACAGCCCGACTATGAAGTCAAGTCTGTCATCCGGCTGTCGGCAACGAATCCTCAAGCTGTTTACGTGTTCGCTTGTCTTCGTACATGGCCATATCAGCAGCACGGATCACCTCTGGTAAACGCGACGGCGCCGAGGTAGTGGCCGCCCCCATGGAGAAACGGACCACCAGACCATGCTCTGAGCGATGGCTGCCGGTAGCCAGTATCTCACGGGCACGATTGAGGATAATCGACAGCTCATCCTCCCCTACCCCTTTCAATAAAACTGCAAACTCATCACCGCCGATGCGGGCAATCAAATCATCTGCCCGGAACAGTTCGCGCAGCAGGTCGGCTGCAGCCCGAATCAGACCGTCTCCGTACTCGTGTCCTGAGCAGTCGTTGGCCTTTTTAAGTCCGTCCAGGTCGGCGATAACGACTGATAACGGCGCAAGGCGTCCTTTTTCAAGCTGCTCAACTTCGGCCTCGAAAAATGCGCGGTTATAGAGTTGCGTCATTTCATCATGGGTACTCAGGTAACGTAGCCGATCTTCCATTTCACGACGTCGGGTGATATCCCGGGCCACATGAACAGCACCGGCAAGCTTGCCTTCACTGTCAAAGGTCGGATTGACAGAGACATGAAAATAGCTGTCCAGGTGTGGGATAAAGATTTCAGATTCATGGGGTTGCTGATCATTAAGCAAGGCATTGTGGGGGCAGCCCTCAGGTGGGTGGCTGGCACCATGGACATGCAGGTAACAGGGACCGGCCAGACTGCTGGCACCGGATTCACCGATGCCGAGCCGTTGCCTGGCTGCCTTGTTGATGTTGACAATCTGATGGGAGGTGTCCAGCACCATTACCAGATCAGGAATGGTGTCAAAGGTCTCGCGCCACTGTACATTGGCAAGCTCTAGTGATCTCTTGGCTTCACGGCGCTCCTCTTCAAGTTTGAGACGCCCCATAAAACTTCCCAGTCCTCGTGCAGCGGTCATCACCATAGAAATCTCGGCATCTGACCAGGGGCGTTCGCGATGCATATCGCCCAGGCAGGCAAACCCCCACAGATTACCTGCCTCAAAGATCGGTGTCAGCAGTGCAGAACGCAGGCGCATGGCATCAAGCACCTGTCGCTCGTCATGGGGAAAGGCAGAGCGAGGCCCTGAGATCGCCTTGCCTTGCGACAACAAGGCATGCCAACGATCAATGTAGGGCAGATCAGGCAGGTCGGCATCGGCTCCATCCAGGAACCGCAGTACCATCTCCCCCCCGGCAAAGGCGCTGATGAGTAACAACTCCGAATCGTTCAGCAGGGTTTGCTGATAGGAATAGAGAAAGATCTTGTCGGCCCGGGCTGCCTTGGCCATCTCCTGCAAGGCAAAATCAACGGCATCCTGATTTGCGTCTGCTGAGAGCAGGTACTGGATTGCCATATTTACACCGGACAACAGCCGTGACTGTTCCAAGGATTGCCGCCGGGATTTAAGTATGGTTGCCTGTTGCTGCAAACAGGCAAACAGTTTCTGCACATTCAGCGGCTTAATCAGATACCCTTCAAGATGGAGGCTGATAGCCTGCATCAGGTGATCTGAGTCACCATGTGATGAGATGATGATTACCGGGACATAGGGGCGTTCAAGCTTGATCTGGCGGGCAAGGTCAAGTCCGTTCAAAACAGGCATCGAGATATCGGTTATCACCAGATCCGGCATCTCGGTACGGAACAGCTCAAGGGCATCACGACCGTTGGCAGCAGTAAACAGTTCGCGGCATACCGGGCTCAGCATGCGCGAGACATGGGTGCGTATACTGGTATCGTCTTCCGCCAGAAGGATGGATATTTCCCGCAGTTCAAGCAGAGGTGTGAGGGTACTGCTTGTCTGGTACACCGTCATTGCAGCTCCTTGTCCGGAACAATTACCCTGCAAAGAATACCTTACTACGGCGGACTGTCAAGCTGGACAAACAACAGGTTTGTTTTTAAGGCGGAAAAGTGGCTGGCGGCTGTTGACTATCGCAAAAAAACTTCTTGCAACACCATCGACTCAAGTAACGGCAGGGCCGCTTCAACGGCCTGACTTAATTCAGTGCCCATCTCGAGGCAGGCAGGCTGAACTCCGATCAGGATGATCTCCTCCGGTAGCTGCTCCATCAGGCGGGCAACGGCCAGCAGGTCTTTCATGCCCATCTGGTGGGGAGAAAGCTTTGTCTCCAATGCAACCGGTACGTCATCCCCCTTCAGGCATACGGTTGTACCGGCCTCTTGCGCCAATTCTACTGCATCGACAATGATTAAACGTTGTACTCCCTCAAGGTACGGAAGTAGATCAAGCCCCAGGGTGCCCCCGTCCAGACAGACGACCTCAGTCGGCAATTGGCCTGAATCTCGTAACCGCTCAACAACACGAGGTCCGACTCCATCATCAGACATAATGGTGTTACCCAGCCCCAGCACCAGTGTTTGCTGCATGAAATACTCCTTAGGGACTCAGAACTTGCTAATATACCGTTTTACATCTCAGATTTAGCCGTCTTTGCCGCCCCTTCAATCACAAAATCCTCAGCGTAGCCCTGCTACGCCTGCGGTTTTGCTCAATCAGGGACGACAAATCCAGCCTAAATCTGAGCGTAAAACTTGGTACATCAGCAAATTCCAAGTCCCTTAACAGAAACGGGGTGGCTATCCACCCCGTTCAGATCACTTCTTCTTTTTGTTCTTCCAGGGGAAGATGTCCCAATGCCGACTTTTACAAACCGCATAGGGATTGGTGGTAAATTTATACCCACTGAACATGCTGGATATCTCACCCCCCTTTTCTTTGATATCCATCAGCCAGGCACTGTAGACATGATTGATGACAAAACCGAAGATCAAGTACATGGCCAAGTGATGATAGAGGTGCATCTGCTGGGAGGTCATCATCACATACATCGGTTTAAGCAGCGAGTGCATGATACCGCCCGGTTCATGCTCCGCATACATGGCAAAGCCGGTCAGGAGCATGAACCAGTAGATCAGAAACACCACAAAATAGGCCGTGGCAGCCATCGGGTTGTGACCGGTGGTTTCCGGAGGATGTGTGCTGCGGAAGGTGTAGTAATCAAAGACTTCCTTCATCTCTTGCCTGCCTGCCTTGCCGCAAAACGGGAAATATTCCCGCCAGCCGGCGTAGCAATTGCCGGTAAAAGTCCAGATCATGCGGGTTACCACACTCACCAGAAACGCGTAGGCAAACACAAAGTGGATGAAGCGAACCCAACCCATCAGGTAGGCATCCGGTGAACTGCCGATAAAAACCGGATTGCCGATCAGAATGCCGGTAGCTGAAAGCACCACAATCGAGAGCACATTCACCCAGTGGCACCACCGTACCGGAAGTTCCCAGATATACTGTTTATATTTCTTTTCAGCCATGGTAGCCCCCTTTCCTCAGGAGACCTTGACCTGTACCAGCTCGTTGCCGACAGCATCGGTAACGTGTACGGCACAGGCAAGACAGGGATCAAAGGAGTGGATCGTGCGCAGGATCTCCAGCGGCTGATCCGGCTTGGCAATTGGAGTACCTACCAGCGCAGCCTCATAGGGGCCGCGCTGTCCCTTGGCGTCACGAGGTGAGGCATTCCAGGTGGAAGGTACCACAGCCTGATAGTTATAGATTTTTTGATCCTTGATACGGATCCAGTGCCCCAGAGCCCCACGGGGTGCCTCGTGAAAACCGCAGCCTGATGCCTCTGCCGGCCACTCTTTGGGATCCCATTTCTCGTTGGCATGAATCCGGTAATCGCCCTTGCCGATATTGGCAATCAGTTGATCCAGCCAAACCGGGCTTTGCTGTGCAATCAGCAGTGCATCGATTCCCCGTGCTGCTGTGCGACCAAGGGTGGAGAACAGTGCTTCTGGTCCGACTCCCAGCTTGGTCAGCACCATACTAACCGCAGCCTTGGTTTCTTTGTGTCCGCCCACGTATGCCACCAAAATGCGGGCCAATGGACCGACTTCCATAGAGGCTTCCTCATACCGGGGCGCCTTGACCCAGGAATACTTGGCATCGGTATCCAGATAGTCATAGGGCGGCTTGGGTCCGGTATAGTTGGCCTCGGTTTCTCCTTTCCAGGGGTGCAGCCCCTGGCCTTTTCCTGCGCTGCTTTCATACCAGGAATGATCCACATACTCGGCAATCTTGTTTTGATCTACCGGCAACAGTTTACTGATATCCTTGTTCATGATGATCCCGGCCGGAAACCAGAGATTACCGTTAACCGGATCAGGAAATTCGCCATATGAAAGGAAGTTACCCACACCACCGCCGATGCCGGCCCATTCCTTGTAGAATGAAGCTATGGCCAGCAGATCTGGAATGTAGACCTTTTCAACAAAATCCTGTGCCTTGGCAAGCAGTCGTTTGATGGTAATCAGTTTGTCTGCATTCAGGGCGTTCTGGGAGTCCGGGTCCACCGGAATCGACATACCACCCACCAGGAAGGTCTGGGGATGCGGGTTTTTGCTGCCCAGGATGGCGTGGATCTTGATGACCTCTTTTTGCCATTCCAGGGCCTCCAGGTAATGGGCCGTGGCCATCAGGTTGGCCTCGGGCGGCAGTTTGTAGGCCGGATGTCCCCAGTAGGCATTGGCAAAAGGACCCAGACGACCGGTGCCCACAAAGGACTTCAGCTTTTCCTGTACCGCCTTGAAATGAGTGGCCGAGTTGTTGGGCCAGTCAGAGATGGAGGCAGCCAGTGCAGCGGTCTTGACCGGGTCTGCCTTGAGGGCTGAGGTTATATCAACCCAATCCAGCGCATGCAGGTGGTAGAAATGGATCACATGATCCTGAACGCCCTGTATCCCCATAATGATGTTACGAATCAGTTGGGCGTTGGGCGGTATCTTGATCTTGAGAGCATCTTCCACTGCCCGTATTGAAGCGATGGAGTGAACCGTGGTGCAGACACCGCAGAAACGTTGCGTCCAGTACCAAGCATCCCGAGGGTCGCGGCCTTTCAGAATCTTCTCAATACCCCGGAACATGGTACTGGAGCTCCAGGCATCCTTGATTCTGCCGCCTTCAAGCTCTGCTTCTATCCGCAAATGCCCTTCAATCCGGGTGATCGGGTCAACTACAATCTTGGCCATTAGTCATTCCCCCCTTCTGTGGTTTCATGATCAGCACTCTTGTCCTTACGTAGCGCATTTAAAGCACCATGAATGGCAAAAGCACCTGCCACACCACCGGCAAAGGCCAGACCGATCTTGTCGGCACTCTTTTCAATGCCAAAACCTGGTACGTTGGGCAGACGGCGATACAGTGGTGAGGTATCCCAGAACTGCGGTTCTGAGCAGCCGACACAACCATGCCCGGCTGCAACCGGCCAGCTGAGCTTGTCATTAAAACGCTGGGTAGGACAGTTATGGAAGGTTGTCGGCCCTTTGCAACCCATTTTGTAGAGGCAGTACCCTTTGCGGTGGGCATCGTCACCCCACTGTTCCACATATTGGCCCGCATCAAAGTGAGGACGGCGTTCGCAGTTGTCATGAATACGCTTGCCATGGGCGAACAGCGGCCTGCCAAGGCTAT
>CAZYMK010000137.1:0-8359 GCA_964648885.1 uncultured Geobacter sp.
ACCAGATCGGCATGTTCCAGCGAGGCGGTCATCAGCACCACCGGCACCTTCTGGTTGTGGGTGCGAATCTCACGCAGCATGCTGATGCCGTCCATGTTGGGCATCATCAGATCGGTCACCACCAGATCAGGCTGGTCCGCCAGAAACTGCCGCAGCCCTTCAACCCCGTCTGATGCGCCGTACACCTTGGCAAATACCAGCTCCAGCATCTTGCGGATAATGGCGGCGCTGACCGGATCATCCTCCACATAGAGTACGGAAAGATGCTCGGTATAACTTTTCAGGTCGCGGTCAATCATTGCAAGGTACCAGGAGCAAGGGCAGAAGTGATCCTAGCATTTGAAACGGCTCAGGTTCTGCCGCAGGCCGTCCGACTTGACCGCCATGGCCGAAGAGACCTCTTCGACCTCCTGGGCCACCGAACGGTTCTGCTCAGACACCTGGCTCATCTGGTGCATTTGCTCCATCAGCTGCTTGGTGCGGGTGGCAATAAAGGTACTCTTGCGCACCAGTTCAGAAGATGTCTGCACCGCATCGGTCAGCCGCTCACCTGAATCACCGGCGGTAGCAATCAGCCCTCTGGTAGATTCGGCAATCTCAAGCATCCGGCGCGAACTCTGCTCAGTCTCGCCATACAGGTTCTCAACACCGCTGACCACCGTCGTCACGCTCTGGTTGATCTGCGACAAGGAGCTCTGGGTCTTGGCTGCCAGCTGGCGCACCTCATCGGCCACCACCGCAAACCCGCGCCCCAGCTCCCCGGCCCGGGCCGCCTCAATGGAGGCGTTCAGAGCCAGCAGATTGGTCTGATCCGCGATATCGGAGATGATCTCCAGCACCTCGCGAATCTTGCCGGCATTACTTGCCAGCTCCTGCATCCGCTCAGCCAGCAGGCGCTGCTTGTCAGCTTCGCCGATAATGACCTTACCGGCCGTGTTCAGGTTACCGGCAAATTGAACCATCACTTTTTTGGTTGCCTCAATGGTCTCAGTGGTATTGATGGCCATCTCTTCGGTCAGATCGAGATTCTGTCCCACTTCCCGGGCCAGAGCATCCCCTTCTTCCACAATCCGGGCCTGCTGCTGTACGGTATTACTCAAATTAGCGGCAATATGAGACAGCTCCTGACTGGCTACAGCAGTCTCGGTGGCAGTTTCCTTGGCAGTGGTAACGCTCTGATGCACCTTGTCGATAAAACGGTCGATAAACCCGGCCGCCTCGCCGATCTCATCGGCCCGGCGCAGGTTCAGGCGGGCGGTCAGATCCCCTTCACCTTGGGCCAGATCGGTAGCCACCTGCACCATGCCGTTGATCGGCTGCAACACCCGGTCGTTTGCCACCTTGAACAGCAGCAGCATGCCGGCTGCCACGCAGAGCAAGAACCCGCCTATACCGTACAGCATCAGATTAAGCCAACTGCCGAACTGCTGGTTCTTCTCCCCAAAACCGGCGTCCTTGATCGTGACCGCCTTGTTCAGGTCATCCTTCAACACCCGCCAGAGCGGCGTTTCCTTGCTGTTCAGCAGAGCAATGGCCCCCTGCAGATCACCGGACTCTCCCATGGCACGCACCTCGGCCCGGGCCGGTTGCAGCGCCTTCCAGTTTTTGGCAATACTCTCCAGCGGCAATTTTCCCTGCACAATAGTCGCCGTACGGGTCTTCTCCAGGGCCTTTTCAAAATCAAGGGCTGCCTTGTCAAAATTGGCCTTGGCCTTGTCGTCTTTGGGATTCATGATGATGTTGCGCAGGGCTTGCTCTCCCTGCATCCCCTGGGCCAGCATCTCGTACAGACTGCCGTACACCACCACATCCCGGTAGACCATCTCGTTAAACTTGCTGCGCACGCTCAGCCCCAGATAGACAAAGGCACCAATCAGCACCAGCATCACAATGCCGCTTACAAAAGCCCCGGATACAAACAGCGATTTTATTTTCATTGCATACCTCGGAAAAGGCAGGGTCAAGGGTCAAGGGGCAAGGGACAGGAAAAGGTGAGAATATGGCTCTTTGACCCTTGACCCCTGCCCCTTGACCCTGTTTTATTACACTCTAAACTGCCGCACCTGACGCTGCAGTTCTTCAGCCAGGGCCAGCAACTGATCAGCGGAGGAGGCCGACTGATGGGCTGACTGCGAGCTTTCCATGGCCACATCGTTGATCCGGCTGACGTTGCCGGCGATCTCGCCGGTGGTGGCGGTCTGCTCTTCTGCTGCCGTGGCGATCTGGTTGATCTGCATGGTCACATCATTAATGCGGGAGAGGATTTCCTGCAACGCCTCGCCGGAACGGGAGGCATCTTCAGTACCCTGCTCCACCTCCTTGACCCCCTGCTCCATCTGCTGTACCGCAGTTTTTGTTTCATTCTGGATCGACTTGATCATCTCACCGATCTCACGGGTAGCACGGGTGGTCCGTTCTGCCAGAGCCCGCACCTCATCGGCCACCACGGCAAAACCACGCCCCATCTCACCGGCACGGGCTGCTTCAATAGCGGCATTCAAGGCCAGCAGATTGGTCTGATCAGCAATATCCTCAATCGTACCGGCAATGGCACCGATCTGCTCAGATCGCTCTCCCAGCACCTTGACGGTCTGGGCCGAACTACGCACCCGCTGGGCAATCTGTTCCATACCGGCAATGGTGGAAGAAACCACACCCGAACCGTTGACCGCCGCCTCACTGGCCGACTGGGCACCTTCCACCGCAATCAGGCAGTTGTTGGCAATATCGGCACTGGTGGCGGCCATCTCTTCGCTGGCTGTGGCCACACTACCGGCTTGCTCCACCACGGCCTCGGCACCGCAGGAAATGCTCCGGCTGTTTCCGGAAAGCTGCGCCGCTGCTGCTGCCACCTGGGTACTCTCCTGCACCACCGTACCCAGCACCTGCCGCAGGTTGCCCAGAAATGCGTTGACACTCTCACCAACCTGACCGATCTCATCGTTGCTCTGGCAGGCAAAGCGTTTGGTCAGATCATTATCCAGGGTCAGCAGGAAGGTTGAAAGCTCCGTTACCGGCTGCACCACCAGCTTCTTCAGCATGCTCAGAATAACCGCCGCCGCGATGAGCCCCATTACTGCAATGGCGATCAGCAGGTTGTTGGCAAGCCTGAAAACCGGCTTGATCTGCTTGTCATATTCAGCGCGAGGCATACCGGTCAGGTGCAGACCGTAGACCTTGCCGTTCATATCCTTGGCCTCGGATACCGCATAGAAGTAGCTGCCATCCAGCAGCACCTTATCCTTCAACAACGTACCGTAATCAGCACTCTTGGCAAAGGCCACCGTGGCATCATCAAACCACTTGCCGTGGGCCGTCAGATACTTGCCGCCAATCTCAACAGCGCCGGTCCTTTTCTGAAAATCGGCCGGGTCCACCACATCCTTGTTCAACAGCAGGATGTAAAACGATTTATGCTCCTGCATGGCCCGACTGATGCTACCCACACCAAACTGGGTCTCCACAATACCGATAAAACTGCCGGCCGGATTATAGACCGGCGCCATGGCCCGCAGGCCAACCCCGCCTTTGCCCACCTCAACACCAAAGATCGGTTTCTTCTCAGCCACCTGTTTCTTGATCATGCCGCGAAACGAGATGTCGTCATCCCGTTTTTCATCATAACTGCGCCAGAGGGTACGCATATCGGATCGGGTCAGGTGGAAACGGGTACCTTTAAAGTCAGCCACCTCAAACTCCTTGACGATCTGCTTCAGCTCAGACTCGGCAATGGTGTAATCGTCCCTGGTAAACGCCTCTGTAATTTTGGCATTGTGGGCCAGGCTTACCGCATTGGTAACCAGGATATCCAGCTTGCCCTTGATCTGGGTATCTACCTGTGACTGCAGCCCGTTGGCCAGGCTGCTGTTGCGGTCTGCCACCAGCTGGGCACGGAAGTAGTAGAGATACCCCCCCATCACCACCGCAATCACCACCGCGCAGACCCCGATAACCGCCAGCAGCTTTCCTGCAATACTTCCGCTCATCTTCTGTTGTGCCATTAGTGCCTCCCTTTACAACAAACATATGATAGCGCCACTCTACCAGAGCTTTCCCATTCTGCAAGCCATATACGTTCATGAGAAAACTGCGTGCCTCTTCAACAGGTCCAAAAAAGATGCTCTGCCTCGGCAACAGCATGAGCTGAAAATCCGAGCCTCCTGGCACGGGCCTGCCACCCCCCGACGACAGTGCCAACCCGCTTGACAATCTCCGCTGCCTGATCAATACCGAGACGATAGTACTCTGCCGTTGCAAGTACCACCTGCAGATCAGGCTGCCGCGTAAAGAGATCCAGGGCAAGGGCATGTTCTTCCTTCTTGAAGGATGGGTTCATGTCAAAAGCCGGGGCAAGCCGCCAGCCGGCCGGCCTCCTCATAAAACCGTGATTGCGGAGATGGTCGTCACGGTTGGCTGTAGCAACATTAAAAACCACCCTGGTAAAAAGCTCTGCAAGATCATGATTGATATGATCCGGTTCTCCCCAGGTGGCGATAAACTCGGCCAGTTCCGGATAACAGGCATCTTCGGTATCCTGATGCCCGGTCATGGTCATGGCTGATGCAAAAAAACGTCTGGATGTGCCAACCCGGTCGAATCGCTTTACCATAAAGGTGTGATACCCCTGCCCGATCCGGATCAGACGTGAGGCGGGAACGGTGATCCCGCATGCACCGGCAAGGTCATGCACCAGCTTTTCCCAAAGTGCGACATCATACTCGTCATCGGCTGCCGGGAACTTGGCAATCCAGAGACTGCCGTCCTCATCAACCAGGTTTGCTTTCGGACGGGCACCCCCCAGAGATGAACCGGGTGCCACCAGTACCTTCAGCCATTCCCGTATCTTGTCCAGGTCATCCTGTCTCTTTTTACTCAACTCGAAGGCCACGGCCTGCAGTTCGGCAATCCGGGCGATCGGCGGTGCTGAACACGCTTCATCGGCAAGAAAGGTATCGGTATCAGGAGGGCTGAACCGGAGTGCCCCCATGCGGGTGCAATCCTGAACCCCCAGCAGAAACTCCCACGCTCCAAGGGTTCGTGGTGTGCGCCCCTGTTCCCTGGCTTCCACCGCCTCCCTCCGCTTCATCAGTACTTGTCCCCACCGGTCAGGACAGGAATCCATGAACACCCCGAAATTGGCGTTGACCGGATAAAACTCACCGGCAGTCAGGTCCAGTTCCGGATCAAGAGGAAAGGCATGGGCCTTTTTCAGCCAGGCCGAATCGTATGAAAAACGTACGCTTCCCCGATCGCCCCGAGACAGCGTGCCGATCTGCTGCAAGGGACCGAATGACGAATCGTCAAGCCAGACCCGGATATGCTCACCTTTCAGCCTAGCCACTTGATCCGCCGGTTTGCGGTGTCTTTCTGGGTGCCCGTTTCCGATGCGGCAGAGCCTCATCCTGAAGTCGCCTGCCCAGCGGATCTTCCCTGGCAATCACGCCCAGATCTTCCAGCAGCCCCAGAACCCGCAACACCTGCACATAAAAGCCCATGGCAACGGATGGATCGCCCTGCTCAACCTTGTAGAGGGTTGGACGTGAAATATCCGCTCTGGCACAGACTGTTTCCATTGAAAAACGTCGGCGCAGGCGCGCATCCTTCAGGCGCTGTCCCAGAGCCCCCAGTTCTTTTGCTGAAGCAGGATAAAGAGTAACCGTTCTTTTGTTCATAACGATAATTATTATTTTCCAAAAACATATTATTGTCAAATATAATTAACGTTAAACAAGACAGCACCTCTTGTATCCGTTCTCTGCTCACTACCGGCCAGAAGTCGCAGCAAGGGCCTGCTGCAAGGCGGCATGCAGATCCTGCATTGCCAGTGGTTTTGGCAGATAGCCGTCAAAACCGGCCTTCAGCAGACGTTCACGGTCTCCCCGCAGGGCGTGGGCGGTCAGGGCAATAACCGGGGTATGGCCGCCCCTCTCCTGCTCCTGCTGCCGGATCAGACGCAGGGCCTCTTCTCCCCCCATGACCGGCATCTGGATATCCATCAGGATCAGATCAATCCCTCCCTGCTGCCAGCGACCCAGGGCCTGGCTGCCGTTTTCAGCCACCACCATCCCCAATCCCAGCTTGCCCAGCAGACCGCTCAGGTAAAGCATATTGGTGCTGTTGTCTTCTGCCACCAGCACGGTCAGCGGCGGACCGCTCCAGCCGGTCTCTTCCGGCTGCAGAGCCGCTGCACCTTGATGCGCCAGGGCTGCGCTGCCGCCCCCAAAGGGAAGATCAAAAAAGAAACTGCTGCCCTGCCCCGGCACGCTCTCAACCGTGATGCCGCCCCCCATCATCCGGGCCAGCTGACGACAGATGCTGAGGCCAAGCCCGGTACCGCCATAGCTGCGGGTGGTGGAGCTGTCGGCCTGGGTAAAGGGCTCAAAGACCCGTTGCTGCACCTCCGGTGCCATGCCGATACCGGTATCCCGCATCTCTACCCGTACCAGGGTACTGAACTGCTGCTGTTCAAGCAGCCGGGCCGTGATACTGATACTGCCGGACGGGGTAAATTTAATCGCATTATTGAGCAGGTTCAGCAGAACCTGCTTGAAACGCAGCTGATCTCCCTTGACGATCTCGGGCAGGTCGTCAGCCAGCGTCACCGTCAGATCAAGATGCTTTTGATGAATGGCAGACAGCTGCGTATTGACCACATCCTGAATTGCATAACGCAACGAGAAATCAAGATATTCGAGTTCCACCTTGCCGGCCTCGACCTTGGAAAGGTCAAGCACATCGTTGATCAGGGCCAGCAGACTCTTGCCGGAACTTCTGATGCAGTCCAGGTACTCCTGCTGCCGGGGGGTCAGCTCGGTAAAGCCCAGCAGCTCGGTCATCCCCAGCACACCGTTCATCGGGGTGCGGATCTCATGGCTCATGTTGGCCAGAAACTCACTCTTGGCTCGGTTGGCCGATTCTGCCAGATATCTGGCCTCGGCCAGTTCTGCCTCATACTGCTTGCGTTCGGTAATATCGCGGCAGGCACAGTAGATCATCTTGCGCCCCTGCCAGACAAAGCTGCTGGAACAGACCTCTACGTTAATAACCGTGCCGTCCTTGCGACGGTGACAGGTCTCAAACAGATCACCCCGATCATCAAGGCTGGCCAGCATCTCAAGAATCCGGGGTTTATCCGCCAGGGCGTCCCAATCCCAGACATACAGGGCAAGCAGCTCTTCCTGCGTGTAGCCCAGCATCTCGGCAAAACGGCGATTAACAGCGCCTGCCTTGCCATCCGGATCGATCCTGACCATGGCATCACGAGAACACTCAAACAGCAATCGGGTACGGCCCAGCTCTTCTTCCAGCCTGCTGTTGGTGTTGCTCAACTCTTCCACCAGCTGGCGCAGCTCCATCT
Organism: uncultured Geobacter sp.; assembly: GCA_964648885.1. Lineage (GTDB taxonomy): Bacteria > Desulfobacterota > Desulfuromonadia > Geobacterales > Pseudopelobacteraceae > Trichlorobacter. Next base: position 7,358 of record CAZYMK010000137.1, read on the forward strand.
TGCCCTTTTCAAGCTCATCGGTCTTCTCGGCCACTCGTCGGCTCAGCTGACGGTTCCAGACCAGCACCAGCACGGTACCGACAGCGCCTGCCAGAGAAACAAGCAGCAGATACGGCACCATACGTCCAAACACCCCCTGCTGCGGCACCAGCGCCGTGCCCAGCCACTTGCGGCTGATGGTGTCAATCACCCCGGTCTGCCGGGCGTGCTGCACGCTTTTGGCCAGAATCGACGCCAGCATCGGGTTGTCCTGCTTTACCGCCATGCAGTTTTTACCCACATACAGCGGTTCGCCCACCTTTTTGGCCCACTCGGTCAGGCGGTTACGGTACAGGTAATACAGCACAATCTGCTCATCACCGATCAGGGCGTCAGCCCGATCCGACAGCACCGCTTCGGTGGCCTCGGCAAAGCTATCCGTGGCAACCAGATCAAAGCGGATCCCCTTTGATTCCAGAAAATCCCTGGCATAATCGCCGCGCTGGATGGCGATCCGCTTGCCGGTCAGATCCGCAAGCCCGGCGATGTCGGGCCGGTCGGCCTTGACAAAGATCGAGGCCGGCACATCAACAAACGGCTCACTGAAGCTGAATCGTTCAGCCCGCTTCTCACTGAAAAACAGGCTGGTAATGACATCTGCCGAACCGGCCAGCACCGCCTGCTGGGCCTCCTGGAACGGCATGCTTTCAAAACGGGTCTGGATGCCCAGCTCAGTGGTCATCCAGCGGGCCAGCTCAATGCTGATGCCGTCCATGGAGCCGTCTTTCTGGCGGAATTCAAAGGGGGGATAGTCAGCCTGGCTGACAAAGACAATCGGGCCGTGGGAGGCCAGGTAGGACTGTTCTTCTGCAGTAAGGAAGGGTTTTTCAGCAGATGCAGCCACATTGCCGGGGATGCTCAAGACACCGGTCATCCAGACGAGCAGCAGCAGGTATACGGCAAAACGGGGCATAGTCTCTCACACAGGATCGCAGCTGGTTCAACGAGCGTCTTTTTAGCACG
>CAZYMK010000138.1:0-8355 GCA_964648885.1 uncultured Geobacter sp.
AGCCTGATACGGCCAAGATCACCAAGTTGCAGGGAGAGATGACTGAACTGCGCAAAAAGATGATGGACGCCCGCGCCAAGTCCGGCCTGCCAATGGGCAAGATGGCGAAAAAAGGCGGCAAAGGGAAGTGCGGCAGCGCCATGAACGGCTGCGGCATGGGTATGATGCCGATGGATTGCCCAAAGATGGCTCCGGCTGCAACAGCACCGGCCGGTGCACCGGCTGCAGCTCCTCATCACTAACCTGCTGACCCATGAAGAACCTTTTGTCTGCATACCTGCTATCCGTTCTGCTGCTGCTGTTGTCGGCCCTGCCGGCAGCAGCAGCAGAGCAGGAACAGAGGCGGGGCTGGCGGAACGGTCATCACGACGGGCCTGGTTCACCGCCGCCGTTTGGTGATTACTGCCCACGCCGCCATGCTGATCACTACGGAGCCCGGCAGCCGGTTCACAGTCCTGATGAGGCGGTTGAACTGTTGACCCGTTTTTACCGTCTCCCCCCGGAGCGGATACAACTGCACAAAGAACGCCGCAACGGTTTCATTATCGACATTCTCAATCCGGACGGGTCGCCGGCCGACCGGGTAATCATCGACAAATGGTCCGGCAGAATCCGCTCCATCCGCTGACTGGACTCCCTTGATGCAACCACCGATCCTGATTGTTGAAGACGACCTCAAGATAGCCCGCATCATCAAGGCCTACCTGGAAGGGGCTGATTTTCGCGTCGTACACGCCGATACCGCCCGTGAAGCCCTGGCCAGGGCCGAGGCTGAACCGCCGCTGGCAGTAATCCTGGATCTGGGGCTGCCGGACATGAGCGGCGAAGAACTGTGCCAGGAGCTGAAAGAGCTGGGCAGTTTCCCGGTAATCATGCTGACGGCCAAATCCTCTGAAGAAGAACGGATCACCGGCTTTGCCCTGGGGGCCGACGATTACGTCGTCAAGCCCGCCTCCCCCCGTGAGCTGGTCTACCGCGTCAAGGCGGTGCTGAAGCGGTATGACGGCTCCGGCAGCACCGCCGCCAAGCCGGTCAGTTTCAATAACGGCCTGCTGCTGCTGGACAGCCGCCGCCACAGCGTTACCTGCCGTGGTGAACCGCTCAACATCACCCCCACTGAATTCAAGCTGCTGCAGACCCTGGCTGCAGCACCGGGCCGCACCTTCAGCCGGGATGAGCTGGTCACCAAGGCCCTTGGGTACCAGTTTGAAGGGTATGAACGCAGCGTGGATGCCCATATCAAGAACCTGCGCCAGAAGATTGAGCAGGACAGCCGCAAACCTGACTTTATCAAGACCGTCTACGGTATCGGCTACCTCTTTGCGGGAGAGCGAGATGCGGTTTAGCCTGCAGCGCAAACTGCTGGCACTGCTGGCGCTGGTGATCCTGATCGCCCTCTCCTCCTCACTGGTGCTGAGAAATCTGGTTATCCGCGACTTCAGGGCCTTTGGCGAAGGAAGGATGCTGGACCGCCTCTATCAGATTCAGGCAGTACTGGAAGGGCGCTACGAGCAGCGGGGCAGCTGGCAGCGTGAGCTGGTTGCCAATGATCTGGTCTGGGCCTGGCTGCAGGGCTTTGACCTGCGGCTCTATGATGCTGACAACCGACCGGTGCTGGATACGGAACAGGCCCTTTCATCACTTTCTCCCACCATGCAGCAGCGGATCCTGGCTTCCACCGGCCGCCGCCCGCTCCCGCCGCTCTCCGACGCCTTCCAGAGTTATCCGCTCTTCCTGCAGGGTAATGAGATCGGCCACCTTGAGGTCCGCCTGCCCAGCCCGGTACACGAGGCGTTTTTTATCCGTTCATCCAACCGTTTTCTGGCCTACAGCGTGGTCGGCCTGGGGCTTTTTGCCCTGCTGCTGAGCGCCCTGGCAGCCCGGCGCATCTCGCGACCGCTGCAGGAGCTGACCCGAGCCGCTGAACGGCTGGCAGCCGGAGAGCCGGGTGGACAGGTAACGGCAGCCTCCACCGACGAGATCGGCAGACTGGCCGTCACCTTCAACCGGATGTCTGAAACACTTGTCGCCCAGGAACGGCTGCGGCGCCAACTGGTCTCCAATGCGGCCCACGAACTGCGCACGCCGCTGATGGTGATTAAAGGCGAGCTGGAGGGGATGATGGACGGCCTGCTTCCGGTCACGCCGGAGGCGCTGCAGTCGCTGCATGATGAAACCACCCGGCTGACTGCCATCCTGGACGGGGTTGATGAACTGACCCGCGCCCAGGCTGCCGGGCTGCGCCTGAACCTGCAGCCCATCTGCCTGATCCCTTTTTTCAGGCAGGTGATTGCCCGCTTTGAGCGACAGGCCGCAGAACAGCAGGTACGGATCAGGATTGAAGGTAATGAGAAACAGACGGCCCTGATCGATCCTGACCAGTTCACCCGCATTATTATCAATCTGGTCGGCAACGCCCTGCGGGCCATGCCGAATGGCGGCCAGTTTGACGTACTGGTGACCAGCACCATTGAGCATCTCATATCTTGCAGTCACCACCACCCCCCTCCCAACCTCCCCCCGCTGGGGGGAGGAGTAACAACCAACCCGTCTCCCACCCCAGGAGGGCGAAGAGTAACAACCAGCCTGTCTCCCGCCCCAGGAGGGGGAGGGACGGGGAGGGGGTTTAAGCTGTTACAGGCCACCAGACCGGCAGCCCCTACCATCGCCATTCACATCATGGATACCGGCCACGGCATCCCTTCTGACCAGCTGCCCCATATCTTTGAGCGTTTCTACAAAGGCAAGGATGGCGGGCTGGGGCTGGGACTGGCCATTGTCAAAGAGCTTGTGGAGGCCCACGCTGGCAGCATTGTCGTTACCAGCACCCCAGGCAAGGGGACCAGCTTTCTGATCCAGCTGCCACAGCCGGAGACGCAGGCCGTGGTAACCTGACAGAAATGTCAGAATACCTTCAGTTGCCATCGGCAGACCTTCCTGCTACAAACAGCCTCAAGCGGGGGCAGGCCATGCGCGTACTGGTGGTGGAAGACGAACGAAAGATTGCTGATGCCCTCAAGCTGGGGCTTGAGGCTGAAGGATACCAAGTGGTGCTGGCCGCCACCGGTGAAGAGGGATTCTTCTGCCTGAACAGTGAGTCGTTTGATCTGCTGCTGCTGGATCGGATGCTGCCGGGCCGTGATGGCCTGGAAATTCTCAAGACCATGCGTGCCAAGGGCTTTACCCTGCCGGTGCTGGTGCTGACCGGTCGCGATACGGTTGAAGACCGGGTAGTGGGGCTGGACAGCGGCGCTGATGATTATCTGGTCAAACCGTTTGCCTTTCCGGAGCTGCTGGCCCGGATGCGGCTGCTGCTGCGACGGGGCAAGCCGGAAAACACGCTGCGGCTCACCCTGGCCGACCTGGAACTCAACCTGTCCACCCGCCAGGCACTACGCAGCGACCAACATCTGGACCTGACCTCCCGCGAATTCGAACTGCTGGAATACCTGTTACGGCATCAGGGCCATGTGGTCTCACGGGAGATGCTGGCCCATGATGTCTGGAAGGTACGGGAACGTTCCACCCCGCTTGACAATGTGATCGACGTCAACATCGCCCGCCTGCGCCGCAAGGTAGACGACCCTTTTCCCCACAAGCTGATCCGCACCATCCGTGGTGTCGGTTTCATGGCAACTGCCCACGACGATGAAACTGCGCCGACTGAGTAACCTGCGCCTTAAATTTACCCTGCTGTACGGTGTAGCCCTGATCGTCATCGTGCTGCTCTTCTCCATCGGTATCTACACCTTTGTCCAGCGACTGTTGATCAGCCAGATCGACAACCACCTGCGCCGCGACCTTGCCACCGTGTCCGAATACCTGCGCAACGATCCGGCCGGACTGCAGAAGCTGGCCAATTTCGGGGCGGTGCACCTGTTCAGGATTCGGGACGGCAACCGCACCCTGATCACATCACAGGAATGGGTCATTGCAGGTCTTGACACGCAGGTATCCGGTGGTGATCTTGCCCCGTCCCCCATACTGCTTACCACTAAAAGCAACAAGCTCTACCGGGTACAAAGCAGCCTGCTGCCGCTGCAGGACAAGCTCTACCAGATCGTAGTGGCCCACGAGCAGAGCAACTACCAGCGCACCCTCAATACTCTGGCCCTGATCATCCTGCTGATCCTGCCGGTTTCCGTTGCCCTCTCACTGGTGGTGGGCTACCTGATTGCCGGACGGGTCCTGGCGCCGGTGGCTGCCATTACAGCCAAGGCCCGGGAGATCAATGCCGAAAACCTGTCGGCACGGCTACCGGTCACCAATGAGGACAACGAGTTCAACAACCTGGCACAGGTCTTTAACCAGACCTTCAGCCGTCTGGAAAATTCTTTTGAACAGCTGCGCCATTTTACCAGCGACGCCTCCCACGAACTGCGCACCCCCCTGACTGCCATCCGCAGCATCGGCGAGACCGCGCTGCAGCAGCAACGGCTCAACCCGGAGTCTGCCGAGACCATCGGCAGCATGCTTGAAGAGACCGACCGACTGGTGCAGACCGTAGAATCATTGCTGCTGTTGAGTCGGGCTGACAGCCATGCACTGCTGAAGGAACCGGTAGAGGTAGGTGATCTGCTGGCTGATGTGGTCGAGTTTCTGTCCGTGCTGGCCGAGGAAAAACAGCAGCAGATCCTGCTTGAGCGCCAGACAGCGCTCTGGCTTGAAGCCGACAGCTGTATGCTGCGCCGTGCCTTTCTCAACCTGGTGGACAATGCGGTAAAGTACTCACCTGAGCTTGCCACGGTTACGGTGCGGTTCTTCCGTCAACAGGACAACACCACCCTTGTGGAGGTGGCAGACCAGGGACCGGGCATCCCGGATCAGGAAAAAATGCGGGTCTTTGACCGCTTCTACCGGATTGACAACGGCCGTTGCCGAGAAAAAGGGGGCACCGGCCTGGGTCTGGCCATCACCAGGGCCTCGGTGGAGGCCCACGGCGGCCAGGTCAGCATCCACGACAACCCGGACGGCGGTACGCTGTTTCGGGTACGCTTTGCACCTGTTCAGGCAGAACCATAACCAACCGGCGATAATTCGTGCTATAACCCTGCCATGCTAGCCACCACCGCCACACCATTACTGCAGCTTGAACAACTGACCAGCGTCAGGCCAGGTCCCCAGGGACAGACCATACCGCTACTGGAGGGGCTCACCTGTTCGTTTCATCAGGGATCTCTGACCGCCCTGATCGGTCCCTCCGGCAGCGGCAAGAGCTCATTGATCCGCCTGGTCAACCGCCTGGACGAGCCCCTGCAGGGCCGTATCCTGCTGGAGGGGCTGGATATCCGAGAGCTGTCCCCTCCCCTGCTGCGGCAGCGGATCGGCATGATGCTGCAAAAAACCCATCTGTTTGAAGGCACGGTGCTGGACAACCTGCAGCTGCCGTTTTCTTACCGCAAAAAACCGCTGCCCGGCCCTGATGATCCTGGAATAACCCGCTGTCTCACCCTGGCAAGGCTCACACCGGATTTTCTGCAGCGGGATTCCCGTACCCTGTCCGGCGGTGAGCAACAACGGGTCAGCCTGGCACGGGCCCTGATCAGTCGGCCCCAGGCCCTGCTGCTGGATGAACCCACCAGTGCCCTGGATCGACCGGCCACCGACAGCCTGGGCCAAACGTTGCAGGAGCTGTGTCGTTCAGAACAGCTGGCAGTCATTCTGGTGACCCACGATCTGCGGCTGGCAGAACGGATCAGCGATCAGCTGCTCTACATGGAGCAGGGCCGGATTGTTGAATCTGGTAGAACTGCCGAACTGTTTGCACAACCGCAGAGTAAAGGGCTTCGGGAGTTTCTTGCCGAACCGGAAACTGGAAAAAACTGACTCACGCAACGGCGCTACGACGCAACGAAAATCAAAAAAAAGGGTGAGATCATGCAAGAAAATGAGGTTGCCGCCAAAGTCATGGATGCAGCTTTCCAGATTCACCGTGAGCTTGGTCCAGGCCTGCTGGAAAGTGTCTACGAGGCTGTATTGACAAAACTGATTACAGACATGAGGTTATCCGTTGAACGACAGGTTCCTGTTGCTATTATCTTTCAGGGGCTTTCTTTTGATGAGGGGTTCAGGGCAGACTTGATCGTGGAAAAGAAATTGATTGTTGAACTGAAATCTGTTGAACGGTTGCAACCTGTCCATAGCAAACAGCTCCTGACCTATCTTCGACTGACAGGCTGCAAGTTGGGCCTGCTGATCAATTTCGGCGAAAACCTTCTGAAAGATGGCATCAAACGGGTAGCAAACGGTATGCCTGCTGTGTAGCCTTTCGTTGCGTCGTTGCTCCGTTGCGTGAGTCAGGTTTTGAGGATCTTTCTATGTCAGACACTAACTCATTAATACATCTGGACCTGCTGCAGTTGGTCTACGCCTATGCCCTGATCCTGTTCTCAATCAGCCTGGCCCGTTTCCGGCAGATCGGCCAGGAGCGCCAGATGCTCTGGGCCTCGCTGCGGATGGTGGTGCAGCTGCTGGCAGTGGGCTACCTGCTGCAGCTGGTCTTTACGGTCCGCTCACCGCTATTGGTGATTCTGATCCTGCTGACCATGACCGGATTCTCATTGCAAATCGTCGGATCCCGCATCAAACATCAGATGCCCGGCTTTTACCGGATCATGGGCAGCTCCATCATCATCGGCTGCGGTGGCGTTACCTTTTATTTCTGCCTGCTGGTGGTGGGCTATACCCCCTGGTACGATCCCCGCTACCTGATCCCTCTGGCCGGCATGATCATCGGCAACTCCATGAACGGTGCCAGCCTGGCTGCAGAACGGCTGGCCGCCGAGATGCGCGAGCGACGCGACGAGCTGGAGACCGCCCTCTGCCTGGGGGCCACGGCCCGTCAGGCAGCAGAGCCGATCCTGCGTACCGCCTACAAGGCCGCCCTGATCCCCACCATCAACACCATGGCTGCCACCGGCATCGTGGCCCTGCCCGGCATGATGACCGGCCAGATCCTGTCCGGTACCGCACCGATGCTGGCGGTGCGGTACCAGATTGCCATTATGTGCGCCATTACCGCAGCGGTAGCCATTACCGCCTTCCTGATCCTGCTGCAGGGGTACCGCAGCTACTTCACCGCTGCCGATCAGCTGCGTCACCCGCACTCCTCTCCCTGACTTTCCCACCCCCTTTTCCTGACAAAGATGTCAGGAAAGCGTCAGTTGCCTTCTGCTGCCCATCTCGATAATCATGAGCATAACGAGTTTGATCTATCATCAAGGTATCAGCAGACCGCATCTAACCAAGGAGGAACCGTATGTACAAAACCGTATTGGCATCAGTTGCAACCCTGCTGCTGGCAGCAGTACCAGCCATTGCAGCGGACTACCCAGACAAGAAGCAGGCGGAAATTGCCAAAACCGGCAGCTATGCAGGGGCAAACACCTGTAAGTCGTGCCACAGCGACGTTCACAGCAGCTGGGCAGATTCCCGCCACACCAAAAAATCCCGCAAAGGCCCGGCCTTTGGCAAGGAGTATCTGAAGAACGTCTACGAGTATGTCCAAAAAGACTGGGACAAGTTTGATACCCACATGATCCTCGACCAGAAGGATAAGAGCACCAACTATGTAACGGTCAAGAAGTATGCGCTTGAGGAGGTGGGTTACTCGGTCGGCTCGGTGCGCAAGCAGCGCTACGCAGTCTACTACGACGGTTCTCCGGTGGATGCCTACCTGCAGACCACCAAGGACGGCGGCATCTCCTGGACCATTGACAAGAGCCAGGTAGTGAAATACCCCGGCAACAAGGAACGGGCCGGCTGGAAGTTCCTGGCACTGGAGTTTAAGCCAAAGGAGCAGAACAAGAACAACTACGGCGAGTTCTACTCCTGGCAGGAGCGCTGCATCAGCTGTCACACCACCGGCTTTGACCCCAAGGCCTGGAACGCGGCCAAGGCCGACTTCGTGGCCGGCAAGCGTAAGGACCTGAAAGACCTGTTTGTGGCTGACCACCTGATCAGCTGTGAGTCCTGCCACGGCCCGGGTGCCGTGCATGCCAAGGCCCCTTCCAAGGGCAACATCATCAACCCGGCCAAGATCACCAATGTTGAGGCCCGCAAGATGGTCTGTGAGCAGTGCCATACCCGTACCGCCAAAAACCTGCACAACAAAGGGGCCAACGACCTGCGCGGCTACCGGATCGGCGATCAGTACATGGACCATGCCGACTATGTGCGCCCGGCCTGGGGTAAAGGAAGCCGTGCTGTATCAGCAGACGGCAAGGGCCGCCGCGACCACCAGATGGATATGGATATGCGTCTCTCCGAAACCATCAAGGGTACCCACAGCGTCCACGCCTCCATGTCCTGCCTGGACTGCCATGACTCCCACAAGGTGGGCGCCAGCGGTGCCGG
>CAZYMK010000139.1:0-8309 GCA_964648885.1 uncultured Geobacter sp.
TTTTATCGCAGGCTACCACTTTAAACTATTGTCCGGATTTCGGGGTCCACTATAAGCGGCCTATCACCATGGATGCAGTATGCTCGTTAATGACTGACAGTATTGTGTGATAGCTCAAGGTCATCATTCCTTGGAAGGCCGCCTGCCGGATTCTATCTCTCTTTTCTCATGATACAGAAAACGAACCAGATCATACTCAAAGGGGTTACCGCTCTCAAAATAGCGGAAGCTCTGTTGATGCCGTGTATCAATGATCCCCAGGGTTGTCAGGCCTGCGCCGATCTCAAAGCTGTGGTCACTGCTGCCAAATGGATCAATGAGACTGTATACCCCGTAATTGATGGCAGTATCTACGGCAAATCCACTTGCATCACGCACAGAGGAAGGGCCAATGATCGGTAGTACCAGATAGGGGCCGGAATTCGCCCCCCAGTAGCCCAGGGTCTTTCCAAAATCCTGATCTCGCCGTTCCAGGCCAAAAACGGTGGCCGGGTCAAACAATCCGCCAATGCCAATGGTGCTGTTGGTGACAAAACGGCCAAGCGTGGAAACCGCTTCAAGCCCCTTCAGTTGGAACAGGCTGTTACTGAAGTTCTGCAGTTCACCAAGGTTGTTGTAAAAGGCGGAGATCCGTTCCTGCATGAAGGTGGGGGTAATATACTCGTAACCGCTTACCACCGGTAGAAACAGATATTTATCAAAGTAGAAATTAAAGCGGTACATGCTGCGGTTAAAACCTTCCCAGGGGTCTGACACCTCGGCAAAGCGCTGGTCATTACACTCACTGATGGAGTGTCTGGCCGGAACTTCGGCCAGACTGTTCACGCGGGAGGTAGCGCACCCGGCAAGCAGCAGCAACAGCATCAGGCTGGTACCTATCCGGCAGGCTGTATTGCGAGTAACCATCATGGTGTTACCTCCTGATCTATTTAAAAAATGCAACCATGTACGCCAGGTTTTCTTTGTACTCAAGATTGCCCAGATGGCCGCCACGCGGGTAGATTTTGGCCCGATCCCCAAAGAGCTGACGTAGGTAATCAAGATCGGCTCTGGTCAGTATGAAGTCGTTTTCATTGGTAACTACACCAAATTTGTCAGATAACCTCAGGTACCCCTCAATACTTTTCAAACTCTGGGAATCGATCAGTTCCTGTTTGGTCAAGCCAGGTTGCTGTTTTTGAAAATGGGGATAAAACTGCTCGTTAAAATAATCAAAGAAGCTCAAATGGGTGGAGACCAGGAAATACTCATACAGGGAATCGGTGGGACTCAAGATCCGATTCATGGGCACCACATACCCGCTGTTAGTCATGACATCTGAGGTAAAGATCATACCAGCCAGGCCAATACGGTAGGTAATCCCGATCAACCCGGCAGTTTCTTCACGGGAGAACAGTTTTTCCGTGTAAATTGCGTAGAGAAAATCATCGTTTATAGCAACATACTTGCCATAGTGATAAAAATTGCTGAATTTCGACAACATCCTGCTTACAAAAACACCCTGTTTTTTTGACCCGCCAGGAATCTGCTTCATCAGTTCCTCAATTCGCGTTACTGAACTGTAGAGGCTTACCGCAGGGTTGATCATCAGTACCTTGCCAAAGTTAAAAACCTTGCGCTCCTCATCAAGTTTGGCCACAAAGGCTGCCTGGCTCCCTCCCAGACTATAACCGCAGAGATGGAACGAGGAGACTTCGATATCACTCTGCACCTGTTTCCAGGCAGCCTCCATGGCACGATACAGATCAGCGGCATCTTGGCTCAGGTGGCCTGGAACACTGCTATTGGAGGCAGAGACAATAAAATTTGAACTGGTTGGGGAGGGAAGGGTAATGACGTGGAATCCAGCCTGATGCAGAGCTTTTGTCATGGTTACAAGCTTTGAGCTCTGATTACTGGCGCCTGTGCCACCGATCAGGAAGACCAGCGGAGCCTTTTGGTTTTGATAGGCAAACGTGCAGCGCAGCCCCTCATCGTAAAAAAAAACTGGTGGTTTGTGACGTTCAGGAAACAGGTCAAGCACCAGTTGCCGGGTTGGCAGCTTTGCTGGAAATACCGGTATAAGGCTTGCCGGAGTACCGATGATGGTTGCTTCATGGGATCCGGCAATCGGGTAGCCGTAACCGTCATCCAGCGCATGGGCTGACATTGGCAGCAGCAAAAGGCAGACAAAACAGATGAGCCTCAGATAGTACATTTGAGTACCTCGTTTCCCGTGGTCATCCTTGTTCGGCCTGAGCCATATCCTGCAGCACAAACCTGCTGCAGACAAAACAGAACAGACCGGCCAGTACCATGGCAAAGGGAGTGATCAGAAGTGCGCTACGCAGTCCCCACTGGTCAGATAGCCAGCCCAGAATGGTGGGGGAAATTGCGTCACCCAGGGCATGGATCCAGAAGATATTGATGGCAAAGGCCATGGCCCGCACAGCCGGATTGGTAACGTTGATGATCACGGTGTTGAGCGGCCCTGTGTTGAGAAAGAGAAAGAATTCAGCACAAAACATGGCTGAGATACAGCCTGCAAGGCCAGGGGCAAGGATGGACCAGACAGCAAAAGGGGTACCTAGCAGGAATCCCCAACCGGAGATCAGCAGATAACCCTTGCCACTTTTTTTTTGCCAGCGATCTCCAAGCCAGCCCCCTGCCAGGGTACCCAGAATGCCGGCCACAACCGTAGTGGCGCCAAACAGCGTGTTACCTTGTGCCACATCAAGGCCGTGGCTGCGGTGCAGAAAAGAGGGAATCCACTGGGCAAGCCCACCGATGGCAAAGGTCATGGCTGCCATGGCAACGGTATTTAGTACAAAAGAGCGGTTTCTGAACAGACTCCCGTAGCCTGCTGCACCTTCACGTTGCGGCTGAGCGGTCGCTCCTCCACGGGGAGGTGTTCGTAGCAGTGCCAGCGGAACAGCCAGGAGCAGACCAGGCAGGCCCACCATCAAAAAGGCGGTATGCCAGCCATAGCGTTGTCCCAGCAGACCGCCAAGCAGATAGCCCAGAGCGCTGCCAACCGGAATGGCAACATAGAACCAGGCCAGGATCTGACCCAGCCGTTCCTTGGGGAAGAAGTCGGCAATCAAACCTGGCGATACGGTGCCGAAACTGGCCTCACCTACCCCGACAGCGGCCCTGGCTGCCAGCAGGGTCCGGTAGCCAGGGGCATAAGCGGACAGGCCAGTGGCCAGACTCCAGACAACCAGGCCGCCTGAAGCAAGCATGGTCCGGCTGTACCTGTCGCCCAGCCAGCCAAAGAGCGGAGCGATCAGCAGGTAACTGAACATGAAGGCGCTGCCCAGAAACCCCAGCGCCGTGTCAGTAAGCTGCAAATCAGTCTTGATCAAGGGAAATACGGCAAAGAGTACCTGCCGGTCGATGTAGTTAAGCAGGTTTATTGCCAGAAGAAGCCCCAGGGCGTAACGACGGTACGAAAGTGAGATCGGCAGGGCATTCATATGACGTAATCAACCCTCTCTCCCTTGAATTTCCGTCGTTGCTCAACAATTGACTACTTCCCCAAAACCTTCTTTATCTGTCCGGCCTTTGACTGAGTTTTACCGGCCAGTTTTTCAACCGTTCCTTCAATGTGCAGCTTGGGGTTATCACTGATAGTGCCCGCGATCTCTTTAATCCTGCCTTTTATTTCGTGAAAAGTTCCTTCAAGCTGGTCTTGATTGCCTGACTTGTTAAATTTCTCTTTTAGGCTCTGATAGGTTCCGTTGCCAGATCTTTTCGGTTTTTGCATTGTGTCTCTCCTTTGTTTGGTAACAGCTTGTCAATCGCCAGGTTTCACCCGGTAAATACGTTCAGCCTGCTACTTTAATGCCTGTACCTGACGTTCAATAACGATCTCGACACGACGGTTGTTGGCACGCCCTTCAGCGGAACTGTTTTGGGCTATCGGGCTGTATTCCCCCTTGCCGCGTGCCTTAATGCGATCAGCAGGGTACCCCTTCTGGATCAAGTACTCACGGACAACATCAGCTCTGCGTAGCGACAGCCCCTGATTGTAGGCATCAGAACCCTGTGAATCGGTATGCCCTTCAACAATAAGATTACAGGCAGGCATTGCCAGCAGCGCCTTAACTATTCGACCAAGCTTTTGATCGGTCTGGGTCAGCAGGGTTGACTCAGCAGACAGGAATAACACGCTTTCTGACAGAGTAAGTACCAGACCACGTTCCTCTTCCTTTATGGTGGCAAGAGACGCAAGTGCGGCAAGTGCTTCAGCCGCCCGCTTCTCGGATTCTTTTGACTGGTACTCCCTTTTGATGTTGTTTTGCTGCTGTTGTAAATTAGCATCTGACATATTTTTGGCTAATTCGTGCTCTGCCTGCCTGTCAGTCGCAACCTGTGCGGCCCTTGTCTCGTCAGCAGCCCGGAAGCCCAAAATTGAAGCTTCTGTCGGTTGCGGGGCGTTTGCGTATCCTGCAACCTTTGCAATAACTGTAATAACAATTAAAAACGTCACAATTCCAATCCAGTATACCTGCTGCATCTGGTCCTCCTTGTGTAGGCAGATATGATGTTGTCTGTTTTAAAAATAGCTGGCGTTGAATGATCTGTTTTTTGAATCTGAGTCTACAGAGACAGCGCAACTACTGTGCCAGCGAAAAGGAAAGGCTCGAATGGTTGCAACAGTATGATTATAGGTAGGTTATTTTTGGTGAGAGAGTATTGAGTCGTCAAAACCGTCAACGAGATCCGTCAGGTTTAACACAGCCGCTATATATGAAGGGTGCAGGGAGGGTAGAATGAGTCCAGTGCTCATGCCATACTTATGCTTCACCTACCTGAACTCCAGCTTATAGTAGAGATCAACACCGCTGGCATCGCTGCCGGTCTGGGTTTCAATTTGCCAGTTTTTAAAAATGTCGTAGCGTAACCGGAACAGGTTGCTTCCGGTAAACAGGGACTTGCCGTAACTGAGATAGAGTTGCGGAGTCAAATACTTGCCTACGGTGAGCACGGTCTCGGTAACACTTGACTGCTGCGCTGTTGGCACAGGTCCGGGCGTGGTCGCCTGAATCGGCTTGTAGCCCATGGCGCCAGAGGTTTTGCCGACACCACCCTGAATCTCAAGAGTGCTCAAGCCAAGTTTGTTTTTTAATTGTTCCTGCAAGACTGCCGCCTGGCCAGTGGTGAGCAGTGCTCCAGCGGCCTGGGCGATGAGGTTTGCCTGTTCGCCGCTACTACCAAGCGGATGGCCAAGGACAATATAGGCCAGGATATCGACATCCGGCATGGATGGTTCGGAATACAGTTTGGTAATCGGCTTCCGCAAATTTCCTACAACCGTCACGCCCGCCCTGACGTCGCCGATAGTACGTAGAGCAAGAAAATCCAGGCTGGGGCTGTTAACAGGACCACCTGCAAAAAACAGACGTCCACGGACAATGTCAAGATTCACCCCGTAGGTGCGGTACCGTCCCTTGACCACCGTGATTTCGCCTTTGCTGGCAATTCTGTCGAGACTGCTGAATGACAGGTCTATGGCCCCTCCCAACCTGGCATCAATTCCCGAAACCTTGACAAACACCTTCTCGCCCAGCGTCACCCGCAGCTGGACGTCCAAAGCAAGTGCAGAGCTTTTCGCAACCGGCAGGCTCCTTCCTTCTCTAATGACATCGCTGCTTGGCGCAATAACGGCTGGTGATTGTCCCCCGATGATGTTCAGTTCAGGCAATCTCAATTCACCTCGCAGCACAAGCTTCTGTGGAGTTCCCTCAAAGTTGAGCCGGGGAGTACTCAGAATGCGGAGTTCCGGAAAATGTATGGTTTGAAAATTGTTACCCGTGATGGTGCCCTGGTACTTGGTGATCTGCCAGCCCTCCAGGGTAAGCAGCGCTGTCCCCTCAATATGACCGGGACCGGAGGTTGCGCGGAAGGCATCAATTCTTATGGCATCTTTTGTCAGATGTGCCGCAAGCTGAACATCTTTCAGATGAATGCCTGCGGTGGGCAGATAGGCCCCGGTCTTCGAGAGCCGCAATGTTCCTTCGCTCTGTGGTGTTTCCCAGGTTCCGCTTGTCTTCAGATCAACGTCAAGGGTGCCGTAGCTTTCCTGAATCAAACCAGGAAACAGGGCGGTAAGCATCCCTTTTTCCTGGAGCTGACCTTTAAGGGATGCCCGCAGCTCTCCCTTTGGATTGATAGCAACCGGCAGCCGTGCCGGAAGCGGCAACGTGAAGGTTGCACGGGCTCGTCCATGTTCGGCCATGGTCAGAGCAATGGAGCCGTCCAGGGTGTCTCCACGCCAACTCCAGGCCGCTTTTGCCGATGTAAAGGAGAGCTTCAACTCTCCTTCAGTGCTTTGTTGCTGTAATGTCCCACCGCTAAGAAGGGCATTCCCGTCAAGTTTAAAACGCTGGCCTGGGGACAGACCCCCTTTTGCCTGGCCACTGAGGCGTCCTGTAATCAGCGTTTCAGGAGGAAGCCACGGTTTGAGCAATGCCAGATCAATCCCGCTTACCTCAGCGGTCAGATCACCTTTTTCAGGCAGAACCAGCCGGAACGGAGTAGCTGATAAAAAACTCCCTTTCAAACTAGCGCCATCTGCCATCGAAAGTTCCAGCCCAACCTGCAACCACTGCTCGTTACCATCAAGGCTGAGCAGTGCCCGCTGGACAGTTACGCGCTGTCCCTGACGGGTCAAGGTTCCACTGCCTGATACGCTTCCTTTCAAGGCAACGGGGTTTCCGGCACGAAAAACTGCGTTTACCGTACCCTGGCTGCTTCCCGCAAGCTTTATATCTTTAAGCCAGGGATTGGCTCTGGATAGCTTGAGGCCACTCCATTGAGTCTTTATCTGACCGCTCAATGGTTGCAAAGCAAGATCAGCGGCAGTCTCGATCCGCTCCCCGGAAGCAGCAACAAGTACCAGGGGCGACAAGGTGATCTGCCTGGAGCTGACGGAAAAGCCCGCCGGTGCCTTCAGGTTCCAGGGACCGTTGCTGTCCCGGCCAATGAGGCGGGCCAGTTCCCCCTTCCAGAGATCATCGCTGTACCCTGCCGACAGATTCAACTGTGCCTCGCCTTGAGATGATCGCAGCGTTGCGTTCAGAGTGTGATGTGGCACGGTTCCATCTGCTGTAACGGTAACCGTACTAAACGTATAGCCGTTGTAGGTCAGATCGCGCAGAGAAGCGGCAACCTGCATTGTGTTACCAGTGCCTCGCTCTGCCTGGGCTGACAGCCTGGCGGATGCTATCTGTACCCCGTTATAGGCCAGCTTGCTGGCCTTACCGCTAAGATTGCCGCCAAGTTGGCCCTCATGCCAGCGTAGCCAACCTGCTGCCTGAAGCGCTCCGGTCGATCCCGGAACCAGGCGGGAAAAGTCGCTGATTCGCGCGGTAAGATTCAGGCGCTTGTCCAGTGCTCCTGAGGCATTCAGATCAAACCCCTTGCCTTGCAGGACTAGCCTGGAAAAAAAGATACTGTTTTCGTTCAACTCCGCTCGCAGCTTGCCGGTAAGTGCCTGGCCATGCAAGCTGCTTTCCAGAAGAGTAGCGTTGATGCTTCCGGTGAATGGCGTATTCTCGGGCCAGGCCAGCTTGGCGCTCGCATTAAAATTGGCCAGACCTTTCCAATCAGGAGCAATCCTGGCAGGGTTGAGATTCCGTGCGTTGATCTCAGCCAGCACGCTAAAGCCTTTACGCCAGTCCAGGGCAATGTGTCCACTGAGAGAGCCGTCAAGCATTGAGCCGGTTAACGGTGCCAGTTGCACACCTTCACCGGTGCCTCGGTAAGCAGATGAAACAGTGGCTGCCTGCCATCCTTTGGCCTGGTTCGAAAGGGTAATAGTGCCGTGATAGCTGTCCACTGTTCCGGTAAACAGAAGTGTGCCGGAAAGGTCTGTGGAAACATCCAGATCAGGGGCCAAGTCCAGGCCCGCCACTTTCATCTGTAACTTCAGAACTGATCCCTTTTCTGTGAATGCAAGCGTTCCATCGGCAGTTACCAGACCTTTTTGTCCTAGTCTGATCAGCCGTAACCGATGCAGATTGAAGGCATCCTTTGTCATGCCGATATCGCCACTCAGCTCCAGCAGTTTCCGTTTCCCTGCAATCCCGCTTAGTGTGACGGAGCCCACAACTGTTTCCGGGCTCTTGGCGTGACCGGGCTTAACCAGCACTGAAAAGCGGTCCATCTCACCCACAGACTGCGACGGGGCGATCCCTAAGTCTGCCGTGAGGGACGGTTTAACAAAATCTGCCAATAAACTGCCAACCAGTTCACCGTCAGGTGAAACAACCGTACCCTCTTTTATGGACAGTCGGCCATTCTGCCAGGCAACTGAGCCGGTGATT
>CAZYMK010000140.1:0-8225 GCA_964648885.1 uncultured Geobacter sp.
AAATGAGCGGGAACCCGACGAAAAAGGCAACACAGATCAGGTATTCCACGGTCTTGATGTACTGGTAAAAATCAACCAGGGTATAGACGGACTTGACCTAGCCAATGGTATCAAAAAGTGCCGACATGACGGTATCCTCCTTTAAGCTGGCGCTGGTTTCTATTTGTTCGATGCCGTTGAACGGGCTTCCTTGCTTTTGGTAGCCTCGGCTGCCCCCTTGATCATACCGTAAAGGCTGATCAGGGCCGGGATGGTCTGCACGACCACCACCAGCGCAAGAAAACCGGCAAAGGCCAGCACCAGAATGCCGCTGTTATAGGTCAGACTGGTATCTATCTGCTCGGCAGAACCGGAAGAGGCAATGGCGCTGGTCAGGCTGGCGAGCAGCAGTGTGATGGCACTCATTATGGTGGTAGTGGTTGCTTTCATCTCTTCTCTCCTTTGGTATGAGCCGTAACAGCGCTTTTGATGGTGGAGTGCCCTGGCACGAACGGTCATCATCTTGTATGTCTGGCTATTTTTTATGCCTTAGGGTGCGTAACTTCCTTTTCTGAAGCAGCAAACAACCCCTTGAGCATAGAGGCAAACAGAATCAGGGCAGGAACCGCCTGCAGCATGATCACCATAACGCCGAATCCGATAAAGAACCAGACCAGTGGGCCGCTCCCTTCAGCAGCAGTGCCTGTAGTTGCGGCAAATGCCGATGATACGCCTGCCCCCAGAAATGCGAGTGCTGTTTTAAGGATTGTTGTTTTCATGATTGGCTCCTTCTCCTGCATTGTTTCGTTCTGATCTAGTCAAAAGCATCTTTGGTGCCAACAAGCACTCACAAATCAAAACAATACATAAGGACTCAATATTGTTAATTAATTATCTACGCAACACCGTATGACGGTGTGCCGTTGGCAGAGGGCGCTTGTATGGTCTTTGTATGCAGCAAGACGGAAAGCTTTTCGGACAACGCCCACAAAACATTGAAGATATGGGGTTTATTTACAGCAGGCGGTACTCAGGTACTGTATAAAGGAATCATGCAGGGTGAGGTTCATGTAGCGGCAGGCAGGCGGCAATCGTCGTCCCTTTTTCTGATGTTTCGGTAATGGTAAGAAATCCGCCATGCTGCTGCATGGTGCCGAACGCCATGGACAGCCCGAGTCCGGTACCGTGCCCGACTTCCTTGGTGGTAAAAAAGGGATCGAAAATCTTCTGACGAATCTCTTCAGGAATACCAGCCCCCTGATCAATGACCATCAGACAGGCAAACATCCCTTTATGGGAACAGTTATGCAGCCTGAGCAGTTCTGGATCAGGTGTTTCAATCAATCTGGTGGCTATCGTAATGGTACCGCCACCGGGCATCGCATCACGGGCGTTGGTGAGCAGATTGAACAGCACCTGTTGCAACAGGGTACTGTCACCGATCACTTGAAGAGGTTCCGGACAGGGGAGAAACTCGAGACGAATACTCTTTGGCAACAGTTTCTGACCAAGCAGCAGGCCATCAACAAGCATCCGGTTCAGCTCCAGCGGTTTCATCCGCACAAACTGTTTCCGGCTGAACGCCAGCATGCTGCGGGTAAGATTCGCTCCGCGGTCAACTGCGGTAATGATCTCCTGCAGGCTGGCATATACAGCGTCCTTGGCATCAAACCGCTCCATTGCCAGCCGGGTATTGTTGGAGACGATCTGCAGTATATTGTTGAAGTCATGGGCGATACCGCCTGAAAGCTGTCCCACCGCCTCCATCTTCTGGGCCTGCCGCAGCTGGTCCTCAATCTGCAGCTTTGCCGTAATATCCATAAAGCTGCAGACCATACCGACCGCCTGATTTCCATCCCGCATCGGCAGAACACTGTAGGAAACAGGGAAAGAACTGCCGTCCCGGCGCCAGAACAGTTCATTCTCAACCACGTTCACCACGCCGGTTTCACTCATCCGGTGTGCTGTACACTCCTCTGCCGGATACGGGCTGCCGTCAGATCTGGTGTGGTGCATCAGGTTATGCATCTGTTGTCCCAAGAGCTGGTCCGGGCTGTCAAACCCCAACATCCGGGCACAGGCCTTATTGGCCATGGTACAGCAGCCATGATGATCGGTACCGTAGATCCCTTCCTGGGTTGAATCCAGCAGCAGCTGAATCTTGTAGAGCTGTTCCTGCTGTCTGGCATCGCCGGCAAGCTGCTGTCTGCGCTGAAGGGCAAACAGCATGCAGACGGCAGTCATCACCAGAAAAAGCAGTACGCCGACCGGCACCAGTGATGAGAACAGGTGGTTATGCAGCTTCTCAAGAAACACGTCGTCTGATCGTACGCCGATCTCGATCAGGAAGGTCGTGTGGGCATGTTCATCAACCTCAAAAAGAAACACCAGCGTGCAGATGAAGATCAGTGCTGCCGGGATAAAACGCTTTAAAAAAAGTCTCATCAGGGAAGGAAGTGCATTCATGGTAACTTCTAACCTCGCCATGTCATACCAGCAGAAGGGGGAAACCGTACCGGCGGCCATGCAACTCGTCAAGGAGGGCGGCATGGGACGGAGTATGGCCGGTGTCATGATAAACCCATAGTGATTGAAGTTTTATTGACAGAATATAAAAATTACAGCAAGAAGATTTGAGGATAGCAGACAAAAGCGCGAGCCCCGTTTCTGGTGAGGTACTCCATGTCCGACCGCTATGTACAGCCGCTGCGCGGCCTGATCCAGATCCTCTTCCTGCTGCTTTCGCTGCAGATCATCTATCGCTTTATCTCATTTTTGCACCTTGCCCTGCAGGGGGTCGACACAGCCCTGCGACCCGCAGCCATTGACGCCTTCCTGCCCATATCCGGTCTTTTTGGCACGGTAGCCTGGCTAAAAGGCGGCGGCATCAACCCGGTCCATCCGGCGGCAGTAGTACTATTCGTCACGGTGGTAATCCTGTCATGGCTGCTGCGGCGCAGCTTCTGCTCCTGGATCTGTCCCATCGGCACGATTTCGGAATGGCTTTGGAAGCTGGGGTTCTCTCGGCTGCATCGCAACTGGCTCCCGCCGTCATTGCTTGACAAAGGACTACGCGGCATCAAATATCTGCTGATGGCCTATTTTGTTGCAACCGCTGTTGCCTGGTCGCTGCCACTCCTGCAGCAGTTCCTCGGCAGTGACTACCATGCTGTTTCAGATGCCAGACTGCTAGCCCTGTTCCGTTCACCCTCCCTGACCACCCTGGCGGTCATCGGGTTGCTGCTGATCCTCTCTTTCCCGCTTAGAAACCCGTTCTGCCGCTACCTTTGTCCCTACGGTGCGCTGCTGGGACTGCTAGCCCTGCTCTCGCCCCTTACAGTCAGGCGGGAAGAGAAAAAATGCGTCTCCTGCGGGGTCTGTAACCAGGTCTGCCCATCACGGCTTGATATCATGCACGCACAGCGGATCAACAGCACTGAATGCCTCGGCTGCTGGCGCTGCATCAGCCATTGCAGGGTACATACCGCCCTCAGCATGAACGCCTTTGGTAAAGCAGCAATCCCCGGTATCATCTTTGCGCTGCTGGTGGTGCTGCTGTTCTGGGGCGGTACCGGCATCGGCAAGGCAACAGGCCACTGGGAAAGCCTGGTCAAGGCGGCTGATTATCGTTTTTTACTCAGTCGGTAGTTTTTTTTCATGCGCGGGGTTGAAGATTTGTAAATAGCAGGTATAAGCGATGACAACAGATCAATAACCGTTAGAGGAGGGTACAGACATGGGCAAGGAATATTCGGTTCAAGAGGCGTTGAAGCTGGCCATCAAGGCTGAAAAAGACAGTATGGATTTTTACATCCGCGCCGCTGCGGTGGCAAAGAACGAGCGGGCCAAAAAAGTGCTGGAAATGCTGGCTGCAGAAGAGGCAACCCATATCAAACATTTCTTTGATCACTACAAGGGTACTGACTTCGGCGATCTGCAGTCCTTCATGACCAGCCCGGTTGACACCAAGAACCCCACCTACATGAAGCTTGAAAAAGCCATCACTGAAGACATGGGAGAGCAAAAGGCGCTGGAACTGGCTCTGCAGGAGGAGAAGGAATGCATCGGGCAGTACACCCAACTGGCTGCCGATGTGGTGGACCCGATGGTCAAGGCAATCTTTGCCCGCGTCGTCAAAGAGACCGAGGGGCACTATGCCCTGATTGAAGCCGAGTATGCCCACCTGATGGGTATGGTCAGCGACAGCGACATGGACACCTTTGTTCGCGAGTAATCAGCGGCAGCAAGGTATGTCCTTGTATGGGGCCGATCGGACTATCCGGTCGGCCCCGTTTGTTTATGATGCTACGGTGCTGCTTGTCTTACTGCGTGCCGTATAGTATAACGTTTCCATTCAACGCGGCGCCACCGGTGCCGATCAGATGGAGGTTGCGTTATGAAAAAGGTACTCCTTCCTGTTACGCTGCTTTTGGCCGGCATGCTTGCAGGATGCGCTTCAACCGGTTCAGTGGATGCCGTTCGTCGTGAAGCTGACGAGACCAAGACCCGGCTCTTCAGCCTGGAAAAAGAACTGGCAACCGCCCGTGAAGAAGACAAAAACGTCAAATCCGACTTTGCCGCATTGCGCAAAAACGATGCCGACCTGCAGGCAAATCTGGACAGTCTCAAGTCAGAACTGCAGGGACTGACCGGACGCATTGAAGATCAGGGCTTGGCGGTCAGAAAACCGACCGAGGAGTTAACCCGCTACCGTGAAGACACCGACCGGCGGATCGTTGCCCTGGAAGACCGGATCGTGAAGCTGCAGGTGGCGGTTGATGAACTGAACAAACGGCTGAAAGAAGCTGCTGCCAGTGCCGGTGCCCCCCCTGCCACAGCAGATGCCCTGTACCTGAAAGGGCTGGAAATCTTCAAAAACGGGGATCTGCCGGGGGCACGCAGCCACCTGACCCGGTTTATCGAACAACACCCCGACCATGATCTGGTGGCCAATGCCCGCTACTGGATAGGTGAAACCTACTACGGTGAGAAAAGCTACGAACAGGCGATCCTTGAGTTTCAGGAAGTGATCAAGCAGTACCCCAAAAAGGAAAAGGCCCCGGCGGCCATGCTTAAACAGGCTCTTTCCTTCAAGGCACTCAAGGATGTCAAGAGCACCCAGTACCTGCTGAAACGCCTCACCACCGATTACCCGAAGAGTGAAGAGGCCAAACGGGCCAGAGTGCTTCTTAAAGAGATCAAGTAACCGATAAACGCACAAACGGCGGTTCTCCACAAGGAAAACCGCCGTTTGTGCGTTTATAATGATCCGGACGTCATAACACCCCTTTAGTTGACATCACGCCGCTAACCCGTTCATCACGCCTGACCGCACTATCCAGCGCCCGACCAAAACCTTTGAAGCAGGCCTCGATAATGTGGTGTACGTTATCGCCATACTGAAGGTTCAGGTGCAGGTTGCAGCCGCAGCTGTTGGCAAAGGCCTGAAAGAACTCACGGGCCAGCTCAACATCAAAGCTGCCCAGCTTCACCTTGGGCAGCGGCACATGGTAGACCAGGTAGGGACGGCCAGACAGGTCAATGGTCACCGCAACCAGGGTCTCATCCATCGGCACCACGGCTGTTCCGTAGCGAGCTATACCCTGCTTGTCCCCTAAGGCCCGTTTAACTGCCTCTCCCAGCACGATACCGACATCCTCCACCGTATGATGGGCATCTATCTCCGTGTCTCCCTGCGCGGTCACCTGCAGATCAAACAGGCCGTGCCGGGCAAACAGGTTCAACATATGGTCAAGAAACGGCACCGTGGTGCTGATATCTGCCGTGCCGGTACCATCAAGCTGCAGCTTGATGTTCACGCTGGTTTCAGATGTCTTCCGTTCAATCTCGGCGTTTCGCATGATCAACCTTTCTCATCTCATCCCGTTGGTACAGGCAGAGTCAAATTTATTCAGCGGATGTCCCACCACCAGGAAGGCCTTCTTCTCCTTTGTATCCCAGAGCGACAGATACCCCTTCCAGCCCTTGTCCGACAGCAGATCTTTGATATGGTTCAGCACTTCCGGCGGCGGCTCTGAATGAAAGGCATTGTAACCGGTATAGCCGCCGGGCGGGATCAAGCGGTAGGCTCCGAACCCCTGGGCCTCATTGCGCTTCATCAGGTTAGAGGAGCCATCCTCATTCCAGCGATGCTCTTCATAGACCGTCCAGCCGCAGATCGGACACATGATCCTGCGTGAGCTGAAACGGCCCCATGCCTCGGTATCGACCCGCGAGTAGTTAAAACCACACTGACCACACCGGATGTGCATATCAGAAAGCTGCATGCTCTTCCTCCCTATCAATCGATCTCCCTGATGGCGATCAGGGTCTGCTCCATCTCTTCACGACTGCCGATAGAAATCCTCAAACCATGGGCCAGCAACGGATCACTGAAATGACGGACCAGAATTTTACGGGCGTACAGGCCATCATACACCCGTTTTCCGTTCCTGTCCGGCGGCGATGCAAACACAAAGTTACCGGCTGACTCCAGTACCGTATAGCCCAAAGAGTGCAATACTGAGGCAAAAAACTGCCGGGTGGCCACCACCTGATCACAACGCAGCCGGAAGTACTCCTGATCCTGCAAAGCAGCCACGCAGGCTGCCTGGGCCAGACGGTCCAGGTTATAGTGATCCCGGATCTTGTCCAGGGCTGCAATGATCTCGGGCCGGGCAATGGCCAGCCCCAGCCGCATCCCTGCCAGGGCATAGCTCTTGGAGAGGGTGCGGGTTACCACCACGTTTTCATAGCGCTTCACCAGTTCCAGTGCATTAAACGTGTTGAAGTCTGCGTACGCCTCATCAACCACCAGCAGCCCATTACAGCGGACGGCCAGTTCCTCGATATAAGCCAGCGGAAACGCGAACCCCAGCGGTGAGTTGGGGGTGGTCAGAAAAAACAGCTTCCCGGTGTACCGCTCAGGAAAACCGTCTATCCGCTGCAAATCATCGGTCAGGCCAAAGGTGCGTACCCGCGCCCCCTGGATCTCGGCCAGCGTCGCGTAATAGGAGTAGGAGGGATGCACATAGCCGATCTCATCTCCTTCGCCGGCACAGGCTCGGATCAGGTTGTTCAGCACCTCGTCCGAGCCATTGGCCATAATGATCCAGGAGGGATCAAAGCCGTACAGCGCAGCCGCTGCTTCACGCAACTTCTCGCTGGAGGCACTGGGATAGGTACGCAGCAGGGCGGCATCATCACCCAGCTCAGCCAGAATCGCCTCTTTCACCTTTGGTGATGGCGGATAGGGATTCTCATTGGTATTCAGCTTGATCCAGGAGGCAATATCCGGCGGTTGAAAGCCTGGCACATAACCGGCCATGGATGCGATGGAGGGACGCAGCGGATTCATTGCTGTTCCTCCAGCCGCAGGCTGACCGACCGCGCATGGGCCTCCAGCCCTTCCAGTCCGGCAATCTGCACGATCCGATCCCCCAGCCGTTTCAGTCCTTGTTCCGAGAAGCTGATGATGGAAGATTTCTTGACAAAGTCATCCACCGACAGCGGCGAGAAAAAGCGGGCTGTACCGCCGGTGGGCAGGGTATGGTTGGGGCCGGCCAGATAATCACCGGCAGCCTCCGGGGTCCAGTGCCCCATAAAGATCGCCCCAGCATTGTCAATCAGCGGCAACAGGCCAAACGGGTCGCTGACTGCCAGTTCAAGGTGCTCCGGCGCAATCCGGTTGGAAAAGGCAGCTGCCTCTTCCAGCGACCCGGCCACAATCACCGCACCAAAGTTATCCCATGATGCCCGGGCGATCGACTCGCGGGAAAGCAGCACCAGCTGACGTTCAACTTCTGCTGCAACCTTTTCGCCAAAGCCACGGTCAGTGGTGATCAGTATCGACGAGGCCAGCTCATCATGCTCGGCTTGAGAGAGCAGGTCTGCGGCAATGTGGGCCGGATTTCCGGTGCCATCATTGATCACCAGGATCTCGCTGGGACCGGCGATCATATCGATCCCCACCTGCCCAAAGACCAGCTGTTTGGCCGTGGCCACGTAGATATTGCCCGGTCCGGTAATCTTGTCCACCTTGGGGATACTGGCAGTACCGTAGGCCAGGGCAGCCACAGCCTGGGCACCGCCAACCCGGAAGATCCGGTCTACACCGGCAAGTTTTGCCGCAGCCAGCACCGCCGGATTGATCTCATTACCCGGCGTGGGGCAGACCATGATGATCTCGCGCACCCCGGCCACCTTGGCCGGTACGGCGTTCATAATTACACTGCTTGGATAACTGG
>CAZYMK010000141.1:0-8210 GCA_964648885.1 uncultured Geobacter sp.
CGCAGCGCAGGCAGCCAACGCTTTGCCGGCCACCATCTTGCCGTGAATCATCAGAATATCAACGGTTTGAGGAGTGCAGTACCGCTGTAACAGGCTCTCTACCGCAAGCATGGCTTACCCCTTTCCAAAAAAGGCCTTCAAACGCTTCAGATATTCGACCGGGCTGCGCTCAGCAGCAGCCACGTCCGCCTGACGATCCAGCTGTTCACGGCTGGCCGTGCTGTGTCTGGTCAGGGCTTCGCTCAACCGCTCCATCAGTTTGTCGTTTTGATCCATCAGTTTGGCAATGGCTGCCTTGGGCAGTTCGGCCAGCAGCACCTCAGTACAGGCCCGCACCGTTGCTTTACGGGGCTCACCGGTCAGCAGTGACATCTCACCAAACATCCTGCCCTGCTCAATCCGGGCCACCTCACGGCCATCCACCTCAACGGTCATCTCACCCTGCAACACAAAAAACAGTGAGCTGCCCTGATCACCCTGCTGCACAGCGACTTCACCCGGTGCATAGGGACGCACCAGAGCGCTCTCGGCACATAGTAGTACCTCATCAGCTGACAACACATCAAACAGGTGCGACTGGCGCAATCCACCCATGATAACTGTACGCTGGTTGGGAAACGGTTCTTTGGCCGGTGTAGAAATAACCTGACGATGGGGAAACGGAAAACTCCACCCGGCCCGATGTACAGCGTACCAGGCCTTGGTCTGAAGTTCTGAAAGGGCCAAATTACGCTGGGCCGGGTCTGCCAGCCAGAACTTCACTAGGTAATTGATGCTGCTGTCAGCCAGAGCCTGCAATCTGACTGCCGGGGGGGGGACCTGCAGCACCAGCGGCTCTTCGCTCAGCACCTGCCTCAGGATCTCCTTGGCCTGCTCCGGCGGCAGTTCGTAGGGCAGCCCGATGGTCAGGGTGGTGGCAGCCCGTTCCTGGGCGGCTTCCAGTGGGGAACCATGGGTGGTAACAATACTCTGCACCATCACAGCATTGGGTACCAGCACCTGATTGTTATCCAGGGTGCGCAAGGTGATGTAGCGAAACCCTACATTCACGATCTCGCCAAACAGTCCCTTTTCCGGAATACTGATCCAGTTGCCGTGGGCCATCAGCGGATCAATCTGCACGGTAAACCCGTAGAAGGCATTGGAAAGGGTGGTCTGCATGGCAAAGGCAATGGCTGCCGTCAACACCGTTGTTGTGGTAATCACTGTTGAGAGGTCAATCTGAAACACCAGTCGCAATGAGGCTATCGCAGCAACCAGATACACTGCCAGACGAATGGCATCCCGCAGAAGCATCGGCACCTCGCCGTGCCTCCGCAGGGTCAGAATCATATCCACCAGGATGTAGATTGCCAGTTTGGCCAGACAGATCAGCACAATCACGCTCTGTAACCGCGCCAGTATCAGGCTATAATTGGGATACCCGGTAAGGGTTACCTCAAAATAAAGCAATACCAGCCCCAGCAGCGAGAGTTTCAGCGCTGTCGGCGCCAACGGTGAAAGCGGCTTGCCCTGTATCCGCCTGACCACCGTGACCGTAACAAAAAACAGGATCACCACCACCAGCACCACCAGTTTGTTGACCAGGAAAAAATTCAGGTCAACCAGTGAGAACATCCCTTGCTGCAGCGGCTGTGCAGTGGTGGCGGTCATATACCTATCCCTCCAGGGCGCCGATCAGGCTCTTGATATCGGCAATACCCCGTGCTGCCAGCCACTGCTCCATCCCCTCAGCTATCTCCTGGGAGGCATTCGGGTTGACAAAGCTGGCTGTACCCACCTGCACTGCGGTGGCACCGGCCAGGATAAACTCCAGCGCATCAGTGGCAGACATGATACCGCCGATACCGATTACCGGTACCTTGACCGCCCTGGCCACCTGCCAGACCATCCGCAGGGCGATCGGTTTAATGGCCGGGCCGGACAGACCGCCGGTAACATTGGCCAGCACTGGCCTGCGACGCTCAAGGTCAATCGCCATACCGGTCAAGGTGTTGATCACGGACAGGGCATCGGCGCCTGCCCCTTCACAGGCCTGGGCCATCTCGACAATATCAGTCACATTGGGGGAGAGCTTGACGATCAGGGTCTTCCTGGTGGCAGCACGACAGGCAGCAACCACACTGGCAGCGCAGGCCGGATCAGTGCCAAACACAATCCCCCCCTGCTTCACATTGGGGCATGAGATGTTGACTTCAAGGGCAGCAACCTCGGGGATGGCATCCAGGCGGGCTGCCAGCTCGGCATATTCATCCGGGGTATAGCCAAAGAAATTGGCAATGGCCGGGGTATTAACGATACGCAGAAACGGCACCTTTTTCTGGATAAAGGCATCAATCCCCACATTCTGCAAGCCAATGGCATTCAGCATACCGCCCGGGGTCTCCACAATCCGCGGGGTCGGGTTGCCGGCACGGGGTTTCAGTGACAGTCCCTTGGTTACAAAGGCGCCGATCTTCTCCAGATCAACATAATCCTTGAATTCCTCGCCATAGCCAAAGGTGCCGGAAGCGGTCATGACCGGGTTGCGCAGCTTGAGCCCGGCAATTTCAACAGACATATCAGGCTTCATGTCAGTTCCCCTCCCATTTCAGCTCAGTTGCCTCAAATACCGGCCCTTCGGTGCAGACACAGCGATAATCAGGATTTTCAGCACTGTGTTCCGCCCCCTGACAGACACAACCCAGACAGGCCCCCATACCGCAGGCCATGTACCCTTCCAGCGAGACCTGACAGGCCACCTTCCGTTGGGCTGCGATTGCTGCCACCGCCTTGAGCATGCCGTGGGGACCGCAGGCAAAGATACGCCCCTGGTTGGCAGTATACTCCAGGCGATGTTCAAGCACCTTGGTCACCAGACCGCATTCCCCCAGCGAACCGTCTTCAGTGGCGGTGTAGCACTCCACCCCCAGACGCTTAAATTCGGTAATGCAAAGCACGTCATCCTTGGTGCGGCCACCGGCAAACAGACGCACCGGCGAATCCTTAACCAGCTCTTTTGCCAGCAGGTACAGCGGTGCCAGCCCAACCCCGCCGCCCACAATCAGCTTTTCCTCACCGACCGGGCCGTGGTCAAAACCGCTGCCCAGCGGTCCAAGCAGATCCAGCAGATCGGTCTCATGCAGATCAGACAACATGCCGGTACCCTTGCCCACCACCCGGTACAAGATCTCCAGATAGGGCTGCGGCGCAGCGCCGGTGTAAGCGGGCTGCAGTGTCCCCACATCAAACACCCCAAACGGGCGGCGGATCAGCGGATCAATGGACGGATTGACCCGTACCATCACAAACTGGCCCGGTTTGGCGCCCAGCATCTCAGCCGGTGCAGTCATCCGCATCCGCCAGTAGCCGGGGGAAACCTCGGCATTGTCCAGAATCATTGACTTAAACTGCATCAACATCCTCCTTTATCAACGGTTTATCCATCAAAACAGCATCTATACGGTCTTCATAGTAACCCTTGCGCAGCCCGGTCTGCCTGAAGCCCCACCGCTGATACAAGGCAATGGCCGGGCTGCTGGTGGCGCGAACCTCAAGCCGCAGAACAACGGCCCCCCTGCGAAGCGCCTCGTCGCAGGCATACTGCAGCAAGCAGTTACCAATGCCGCTTCGCTGCCGGGCCGGATCAACCGCCACGTTCAGAATCTCTGCCTCATCCAGCAGCACGGTCAGACAAAGATAGCCGACCGCGCAACCATCCTGTTCAGCCACAACACAGCTTGACCGCTCTGAAGCAAGCTCTGCCAGAAAAAGGTTACGGCTCCAGCCACGGGGAAAACAGGCCTGTTCAATGGCCAGCACGGCATCCAGGTCAGCCTCGGTCATGTTGCGAATACAGGGCATGGCGCACAGAATATCGTCTCAGGGCTGGTGCGTAAACAAAAAAGGCGCCACCTCCACTCAGGGTACTTTTTAAATGCAGCAAATTGGACTCCGACAAAATACGTGTTAAACTTCCCCTGCACAAGTATCTGCGACAGCACCATGAAGTACTGCTGCTGGGTGAACAGAGCTTAACAGCAATGGGCTTTTAAACCGGGAGTACACTGATGTCCTCACCTTTTTCTGCAACGGAAACTGTAACCGGCCGCCATGGCATCCCGCTTCTGTTAACCCTGATTGCGGCCGGCCTGGCTGGCAACTATTTCAATCTGCCGCTCTTCCTTAACATTGATGTTATCTTTGGCAGCATCTTTGCCCTGCTGGTGTTGCAGTTCTTCGGCTATGGCCGGGGTGTACTGGCCGCTGCCATCATCGCAAGCTACACCATCCTGCACTGGAACCAGCCCTACTCCTGTATCACCCTGGTTGCCGAGGTCGCGGTTGTTGGCTGGCTGGTCAGCCGACGCAAGATCAGCCTTATACTGGCCGATATCCTCTACTGGCTGCTGGTCGGCATGCCGCTGGCGTATCTTCTCTTTCATCTTGTTGCCAAGGTCCCGCTCAGCAACACCACCATTGTCATGACCAAACTGGCAATCAACGGTATTTCCAATGCCGTGATCGCCCACCTGATTGTTACGGCCTACCTGCTCCGCACCAAGAGATCAAAGACCTCCTACCGGGAAATTGTCTACGGCCTGCTGGCCCTTTTTATTATTTTCCCAACCTCCATCATGCTGGTTATGGGCGGCAGATCCGATTTCAGGAAAACAGATCGTCAGATACAAACCTCGCTTACCCATGTTGCCGGGAATCAGGGGCATAACCTTGAAACCTGGGTACAGAACAGAGAGCAATCAATCGTACATCTGGCAGAACTTGCCATAGCAACCCCGCCGCAACAGATGCAGAGGCATCTTGAGTCTCTGCTCAGATCAGATTCAAACTTTCTGCGTTCAACCTTGCTGAATAAAGAGGCTACCACCATTGCCTTTTTTCCGCTCCGCGATGAGCTGGGACGCAGCAACCTTGGAAGAAGCTATGCTGATCGCCCCTTTCTTCCAAGACTCAAACAGACACTGCAACCGATGCTTTCTGAGGTGGTGATGTCAAAAGTCGGTGTGCCCAAACCGATTGTGCTCATGCTGGCTCCAGTGGTTGTTGACAACGCCTATAACGGCTTTGCAGCCGGGGTCTTAAGCCTGGATCAGGTCCAGGAGCAGCTTGAAAACACGCTGACACAGCACGCCACACTCTACACGCTGGTTGACAAGAACAACCATGTCATACTGACCAATCGCACTGACCAGAAGACACTCTCCCCTTTTGCACGGGGTAAAGGAAAACTCAGCCCCCTTGACGGCAACAGCATCAGCCAGTGGATACCGGAACTGCCCCCCAACACCCCCCGCATTGAGCAGTGGGCCAGATCACTCTATGTTGCAGAGATCAGCATTGGTCAGCTGGCTGAGTGGAGGCTGATACTTGAACAGCCGGTAGCCCCGTTTCAAAAAGAACTTTATACGGTCTACTCAGGCAGGTTTACGCTGCTCTTTGCCATTGTTCTGATTGCCCTGCTGCTGGTTGAAATTGTTAGCCGCCTGATTGTCAGGCCACTGGAACAGGTGACCGCACTTACCCGTGAACTGCCGTTACGGGTTGCCGCTGAAACCGGCACCATCACCTGGCCGGAAAGCGGCATACAGGAGGCAGACACCCTGATCGTCAACTTCAGGGAGATGGCAGAGCTGTTATCAGGGACGTTTACTGAAATCAAACAGGTCAATGAATCGTTGGAACAGCGGGTTACTGAGCGGACAGCAGAACTGGATGCCGCCAGGATTGCCGCCGAATCTGCCAATCGTGCCAAGAGCGAATTTCTGGCCAACATGAGCCATGAGATCAGGACGCCGATGAACGGCGTGCTGGGTATGACCCAGTTGCTGCGCTATACCGCACTTGACAGGGAGCAGCAGGAGTACCTGCATAACCTGGAGCAGTCAGGCAACAACCTGCTGGCCCTGATCAACGATATTCTGGACCTCTCCAGAATCGAATCCGGCAAACTGGAGCTTGAGACCGCAGACTTTTCAATCTATCACTGTATCCAGGAGGTGGTTGCAAATCAGTCTGCCCGCATCAGCCAGAAAAAACTGCAGCTTGTGATTGAGGTAACAGAAGAGGTGCCGCTGCTTGTGTGTGGTGATGCACTGCGCTTCAAGCAGATCCTCTTGAACCTGCTGGGGAATGCCATCAAATTTACGCACACCGGCACCATCACGATCACCACCACCGTCTGCAGCCGTCAGGAGCAGACCGTTACCATCAAAGTCGCGGTCAGCGACACCGGTATCGGCATGGAACCTGACATCATGGATCGGATCTTTAACAGCTTTGAACAGGCAGACAACTCAACAACCCGCACCTATGGCGGCAGCGGCCTGGGGCTTACCATCTGCCGTCGCCTGTGCCAACTGATGGATGGCACAATCCGGGCTAAATCGACCCCGGGCAAGGGATCAACCTTCTTTGTTGAGCTGCCGTTCCGTTTGTCTGAAAAACAGCAGCAGCGTGAACAGACACAGCAGCAGGACAGAGCGCTGCAACCGGAACCGAAAAGCCTGAAGGTGCTTGTTGCCGAAGACGATGCCCTGAATGCCACAACCATGGTCAGCCTGCTCAAGAAGATCGGCCACCGGGCTGCAGTTGCCAGGAACGGTCAGGAAGCGGTTGAGTTGTTGCGCACAGAAGCGGGGTTTGACGCTGTTCTGATGGATATTCAGATGCCGGTTATGGATGGTGAGCTTGCCCTGGCAATCATTCGGCAGCAGGAGCAGAAAACCGGTGGCCATCTCCCGGTTATCGCCCTGACCGCCCATGCCTTGAAGGGGGACCGTGAGCGGTTTCTGGCACAAGGCTTTGACGGCTATCTTTCAAAACCGGTCCAGCTTGACCATGTGCGGGAAGAGTTGCAGAGAACAACCGGAAACAGGTTGGCAGCAGTGGCGCAGGAAGCAGTATGACCGGTCACACCCGGCTCAGTGATACTGCCTGCTCAGGGTGACTCCCCGGCGGTTCCGGTCAGCGTATCCAGCAGCTGCAGGGCCTCATCCAGGGAATACTCCTCCACCAGACGGCCAAAACGGTCGGCAGACACCCCCAGAAGACCAGCAAGGGACGGGCGCATCTGACGGTACAGCTGGACAGCCTCCAGATCATCGGCAGCCAGCAGGGCACGCAGCCGGATCAGTTCGGCTTGCACCTGTTCCTGATCCTGTTTAGGAACCTGCCCGACCGTCTGCCTCAGCTGTTCCAGGCGCGGACAGAGTTCCTCCAGCAGCGTAACAAGGCGGCCGGGTTGATCGGCTTGGTGATAAACTCATCCATGCCGGCCGCGAGACAGTTGGCCCGATCCTGTTCCAGTGCATTGGCAGTCATGGCAACAATCGGCAGCCGCTCCCTGTCGGGCAAGGCCCGAATTTTGCGGGTGGCGGTCAGGCCGTCCATCACCGGCATCTGGATATCCATCAGCACCAGATCAAAGTCGGCCTGCTACAGCAGATCCAGGGCCTACTGACCGTCATGGGCACAGCTGCTGACCCGGCAGCGGGTCTCCAACAGCAGCTCCTCCGCCACCTGCCGGTTCAGATCGTTGTCTTCCACCAAAAGCAGATGGCGGCCGCTTAAGTCCGGCAAGGGAGTCTGCCTGGCTACGCTCTGCTGCAGCCGGACCGTACCGCTGCCCAGCAGGGCATTAAGCGTATCAAGCAGCAAGGCGATGCTGACCGGCTTCAAGAGCACCTGATCAATACCGGCGGTAGCGGCATGGCGGATAACATCTTCACGGCCGTGGGCCGTCACCAGCACCAGGGCGGGAAGCGGGTAGATCTCCTGTTTTCTGAGCTGATCCACCATCTCAATACCGTCCATCTCCGGTATGCGCCAGTCCAGCAGCACTACAACATCTACTGCTCAGGAAGTGCATTAAATTGGGGTATGTGCTACGAAAAAGCTGGAGAGTTATGTGGTGCTAAGGGTTATGAAGTCTTGGAAAAAAGCGGGGATCGCGGGACTATGGTTACTTTCGGGCAATATGGACTCATGGGGGGCTCCGTTATAAACAGAAGCATGAGTTGTTAAATGCAAAGAATGATTTTTTTGCCTGATATAGAACTCGCTCAAAACGCAGCCAGGCTGTATTCTGATTCATTACAGAACGAAAAAAGGCCACTTCTCCGGAGAAAAATGGCCTTTTAACAGTATGGCAGGGGTGCCAGGATTCGAACCTAGGAATGCCGGAATCAAAATCCGGTGCCTTACCGCTTGGC
>CAZYMK010000142.1:0-3917 GCA_964648885.1 uncultured Geobacter sp.
CCTGGAACAGGTCACCCACGATGCCGTAGTGGGCCACCTCAAAGATCGGCGCATCTTTGTCGCGGTTGATGGCAATGATCAGGTCGGAGTCCTGCATACCGACCAGGTGCTGGATGGCGCCGGAGATGCCACAGGCAATGTAGATTTTTGGCCGAACCGTCTTGCCGGTCTGGCCCACCTGTCGGTCGTGTCCCAGCCAGCCGGCATCCACGGCACTGCGAGAGCCGCCCACCACGCCGTGCAGCTCATCGGCAAGTTCCTTGAGGATGGCAAAGTTCTCCGGCCCCATCATACCGCGGCCGCCGGAAACGATGAATTCGGCGCCGCCGATATCCACCTTGTGCTTGCTGTCGCCGTCCCGAATGATCTCCAGCACCTTGACCAGCACCTGCTCTTCCGGCATGACGTAGCTGTCCCTGATGATCTGCCCGGTTGCGCCGGGCTGCTGCTCCGGCTGCTGCATCACGTGGGGCCGCACCGTGGCCATCTGGGGCCGGTACTTGTCGCACATGATGGTGGCCATGATGTTGCCGCCAAAGGCAGGGCGGGTCTGCATCAGGTTACGTTTATCGTCAATATCGAGGCCGGTGCAATCGGCGGTCAGACCGGTGCCGACCCGGGTGGCCACCGCCCCGGCCAAGTCACGTCCCATGCCGGTGGCCCCCATCAGGATCACCTCCGGCTTGTGCTGCTCAATCAGGTGGCACATCGCCTCCAGATAGGGCTGGGTGCGGTAGTCGGCGTAAAGCGCCGCATCCAGCAGATAGGTCTTTCGCGCACCGTAGCTGAATGACTCATGGCAGAGCGTCTCTACCTTGTGGCCGATCACCACTGCAGACAACTCGACCCCCAGCTTATCAGCCAGCTCTTTACCCTTGCCCAGCAGCTCCCAAGAGACCTTGGCCGCCTCACCGTCAGTCTGCTCAATAAAGACCCAGACCCCACGGTAACTTGCCTGCATACGGGCAATGGCAGCCGCCTCCGGATCGTCATCATCTACCGGTGCGGCGCTGCCGACTGCAGCCAGCTGATCAAGGATCGCCTGTTCTTCCGGGGTAAAGAACATCTCCAGAGCCTGGGCCGGACAGACCTTGACACACTTGAGGCAGCCGATACATTTTTCGGCGATAATAACCGGTTCACCGGCATCATTCATGGTAATGCAGTTGACCGGACAGCTGCTCTCGCACCGGGCACCGCAGGCGATACATTTCCCTTCGATCAGACGGGCGCGGCCACGGGGCTTTTTCAGTTTTGGTTTCGAATCGGACATTGGTATCCCTCAAAGAGAGGGGCAAGGGGCACGGGGCAAGGGGCAAGAATCTATCGATTCCTTGACCCTTGACCCCTGACCCTTGACCCTTAAAGTGGCAACAGATCCTTTTCCATCAGCTTTCCCAGCAACAGCTCAACGGTCCCCTCAGGATCAGCATGGCCGTTACCGACGATCTCCCCCTTGTCCCGCTCAGGTGAAAAGATCTTGGAGACCCAGGTGGGGGAGCCTTTCAGGCCGATGGTCTGTGTATCAAGCTTGAGCACTTCGTTGCTCCAGACCTCAACCGTGGCAGTCTCGGCTGCCAGGCGCATCGGCACCGTGGGGTAGCGGGGACGATTCAGCTCCCGCACCACGGTCAGCATGGCCGGCAACGGCGCCTGCACCCGCTCGTGCCGTCCCTCCAGCTTGCGGCTGACTACCAGCGTGCGGGCAGCCATGTCCAGCTCTTCCACCTTGTCCACCAGGGTCAGCTGCTGGTAGCCCAGCCGGACGGCAATACCCGGACCCACTTGGGCAGTGTCGCCATCAATGGTCTGCTTGCCGCACAGTACCAGCCCCACCGGCTCCACTTCATTATGCAGCTTGGCAATGGCCGCTGCCAGCACCTTGCTGGTGGCCAGGGTGTCGGCTCCGCCAAAGACCCGGTCAGACAGCAGGATGGCCCGGTCAACACCGCAGGACAACGCCTTGCGCAGGGTAGCCTCAGCATTGGGAGGACCCATGGACAGCACCGCCACACGACAGCCGAATTGATCCTTCAGCTGCAGGGCCGCCTCAAGGGCATGGGTGTCGTAGGGATTCATGATAAACGGAATCCCTTCCCGCACCAGGGTGTTGGTGACCGGGTCGATCTTGACCTGGGTCGTGTCGGGAACTTGTTTGATACAGGCAACAATCAGCATGGGGCTCCTCATTTTGCCTCATGAGCAGGCATTGGTGACTAGCTCTGTCAGGTTTAGGTCAACAGCCGAACTACATACTGCATGTAAAGCAATCATGCAAGGGCTAATAGCTTGAATTTATTCATACTACACGATCAGCACTCCCGCTTAATGTGTACTCTAATTGCACTGTTTTGTAATTTCAATCTACACACTGCGATTCAAAAAGCATCACGCCAGACACAAAACAGATACGGATTAATGACGGTATAATTATTTTTCAGGCATAATATCAGAGACTTTGACTATTTTTTGAACTTCTGTGCAGATTATAGGCACGCTACCTGCAAACATGCACTTGTTTTACACAACCCCGGAACAGCGGTTCTGCACTAAAAGGAGGCATCACCAATGGCGCATCTCGACGAAAAACTCGAAGGCATCTATCAGGACGTACTCAAGCGCAACCCAGGCGAAGTAGAGTTCCATCAGGCAGTTCTGGAAGTGCTGGAATCACTCGGACCGGTTGTTACCAAGAACCCTGAATATCTTGAGCGCAAGATCATTGAGCGGATCTGTGAGCCGGAGCGTCAGATCATCTTCCGGGTACCCTGGCAGGATGATTCGGGTCAGGTGCATATCAACCGCGGCTTCCGGGTTGAGTTCAACAGCGCCCTGGGCCCTTACAAGGGCGGCCTGCGCTTTCACCCATCAGTTTACCTGGGGATCATCAAGTTCCTGGGCTTTGAGCAGATCTTCAAGAACTCCCTGACCGGCATGCCGATCGGCGGCGGCAAGGGCGGTTCAGACTTTGACCCCAAGGGCAAGTCAGACGATGAAATCATGCGTTTCTGCCAATCATTCATGACCGAGCTGTACCGTCACATCGGCGAGCACACCGACGTGCCGGCCGGTGATATCGGTGTGGGCGGCCGCGAGATCGGCTACATGTTCGGCCAGTACAAGCGGATTACCAACCGTTGGGAAGCAGGCGTGCTGACCGGCAAGGGGCTCAAGTGGGGCGGCTCTCTGGTACGCCCTGAAGCCACCGGCTACGGTGCCACCTTCTTTATCAACGAGGCCCTCAAGGTGCGTAAAGACTCCTTTGACGGCAAGACCTGCACGGTATCCGGCTCCGGTAACGTGGCCATCTACACCATTGAGAAGATCCACCAACTGGGTGGGAAGTGCGTGGCCTGCTCCGACTCCAACGGCATAATCTACCATGAGAAGGGGCTGGATCTGGATCTGATCAAGCAGCTCAAAGAAGTGGAACGCCGCCGCATTTCCGAGTACGTCAATGTCCACAAGGATGCCAAATATATCGCCAACGGCAACATCTGGGAGATCCCCTGTCAGGTGGCCATGCCGTCAGCCACCCAGAACGAGATCAACGGCAAGGATGCCGCTACCCTGGTGAAAAACGGCTGCATCGCTGTGGGTGAAGGGGCCAACATGCCCACCACCCCCGAGGGTGTCAAGGTGTTCCTGGATGCCAAGATTGCCTACGGCCCCGGCAAGGCTGCCAATGCAGGCGGCGTGGCCACCTCGGCCCTGGAGATGCAACAGAATGCCCAGCGTGATTCCTGGTCCTTTGAGGACACAGAGAAGAAGCTGGAAAACATCATGAAGGGGATCCACAAGCATTGCTACCGCATCTCCGACGAGTACGGCGATCCTGGCAACTATGTGCTGGGCGCCAACATCGGCGGGTTTATAAAAGTAGCCGATGCCATGGTCGCCCACGGCCTGGTCTAGGA
>CAZYMK010000142.1:4017-8049 GCA_964648885.1 uncultured Geobacter sp.
TCGGCGGGTTTATAAAAGTAGCCGATGCCATGGTCGCCCACGGCCTGGTCTAGGACAACAACGGTTTCCCCCCTCCCCGACCCTCCCCCTCCTGGTGAGGGAGAACAACTACCACTCCTCCCCCCAGCGGGGGGAGGCCGGGTGGGGGGAGATGACTACAGCCACGATGAGCCCGGCCTGTGCCGGGCTCGTGCTGTTTCAGAGCGTACACATCACCCGCACCACCCGGTAATCACCGCCGATCACCAGATATTCCCCTTCCCCCTTCAGCAGACTGGTGGGCAGCAGCTCATCGTAAAAGAAGATCTTGGCAACCGGCACCTGTATCCGCCAGACTATCGAGCCGAACTCCCAGGCCCGCTCTTCTTCATCAGTACATGAGACCAGATTGTTGAGCCGTACGATCTGCTCGCGCTTGCCAATTTGTTCCAATACCTGATCGTCCGTGCCGCCGTTGGTGCCGCGAAACAGGGTCAGCCGGGTCAGTTCACCATGACTGCGCTGCAACTCGTACTGGCAGTATTCATACAGCAGATCAAGCTGGGCATTGATGGCGTTGCTCCGTTTACTGCCCCTGGTGCGATCAACGATGTAGCGGTAATGGGCCTCAGAATCAGTACCGTTGATGCAGCCGTTGTGAAAGGTGGGCACGATCCCCATCCGGCTCTCTACCCACCCCTTCAGCACGGCACCCTCCACCGAGTTGCTGTCCATCATCCAGCCCTTCAGAAAACGCAGATAGCTGTTACGCAACGCCTTGCGGGCTTTATCGGTCTGGCCTTCCTGATGGTGCAGCTGAAACTTGACCGACAGGTAGTCGCTGAACAGCTGACCCCGCTGATCCCGGCTGTCAACTTCGTCGAGTTTCCGGAACAAAAACCGGTTGGCCTCACGTACCCCCTGGATAAACAGAGGCTGGGGATGCTCGCTGAACTGTTGCGAGGCAATCACCCAGGGGGGCAGGTTACAGAGGTTGAAGGCGGTACTCGACATTGAGAGGCCCCGTTACATCAGTAAAGTTTGACCACCTCACGTACGACATCCGCTACCGGCGCATCCAGACAATGTACCGCAACCCCCAACCGCTCCAGTTCTTCACGGGGCGCATCGCCGATCATGGCGGTGACCACCACCCGGCAGTCACCCAGTGCCCGGGCAATAGCAGCCAGCTTATCCGGCATCAGGCTGTGAACGGGACCGTTGCCACTACAGTATGACGGTACAGCAACCACCTGTACCAGCTGCACCTGCTGCTGCTCAATCCGGTAGACCAGAAACCGCTCAGCCTTGCCAAAGTGGGTATCCACCATAGTACCATCGGATGATGTCACGGCGATCAGCATAGAAAACTCCAGTACCCCTGCCTTCTCAGGCTTCTGCCGGGGCAAAGGTAAAACACTTCTTTGAACAGGTCTTGCCGCAGGCCCCACAGCCGATGCAGTTGCCGGCATTGGCCACTTTCATAAACATCTTTGCAGAATCATCTTCATCCAACTCTTCAAAGGCCAGCACGTCGTGGCTGCAGACCTTGAAGCAGCGTCCGCAGCCGATGCAGGTCTCTTCGTCAAGTGAAACAATAAATTGCGGGGTCCATTCCTGCTTGTCTTTGGTGAGTCCGGTGATATAGGCCATTTGGCACCTCCTGTGTATTCGTGCTTTTAATCTTCCTCTTCAAATGATGTTACTTCTCCCTTGTTCATCGCCTTGCGCAGCCAGGGTGGCGGGTTGCCCCGTAATACTTCCTGCAGCTTGGCCACGGTTTCCGGCAGACTGACCTCGGCGTTGGTTTTCATGGGGTGGATCTTCTGGGCCACCAGCTTGGCTGCGGCAGGTCCACCGATCTGCATGGTATAGACAATGGCGCAGTCAGCCAGCAGCTTTGCTCGGGCAGCAATCCGGTCTTCTTCATCGCTGCCATGGGCTTCGGTTGCCACTGATTCAAGAAATGATGCCTGATCCGGTCCGATCTCCCAGATCTGGAAGCTCTCACACTGTCCGAAATGCTGATCAATCATGCTGCCGTTGGATGTGGTAAATGCGATTTTCATAGTCTGCCTCCTAATTATGCGCCAGCTTTTGCGCCTCTTTAGCGTTGGCCTGGAAGAGATTGGCCACTTCAAACACCAGGTTTAAGGTGCCGCGATACCCGACCCACATCTTCTGGTGCGCCCCCAGCCGGTCAAACACCGGCAGGCCGGTTCGCAGATGAGCGCCAGTCTTCAATTTGGCAGCTGCCTGTCTGCCGTTGCTGTTGGCCACCAGCAGGTCTGCGCCAATGGCAGCGGTTTCCAGATCTTCCAGATCCCCCACAAAGACGTTGCCGCAGGGCAGGCTGTCCAGACCGCGGGTGCGGGTGGCGGGCAGGGCGGCCTGAATCCGGCAGCCCATGCCAGCCAGAAAGCGGGTGATCCCTTTCAGGTGGTCAGCTTCAAGGGCAATGGCCACCAGCTTATTGCCAAACTGATAGTGACTGTCCACCATGGCATCAGCCAGGCGGCTGCGCCATCGCTGGTGCTTCTCCGAAATCGGTCTGTTACTGATGGTTGCCAGTACCGCCATGAAGCGGTCGGTCTCGGCCATGCCGGTCAGTGAGGTAAAGCCGTAGGCTGGTATGCCCAGCCGTTCTTCCAGCTGGCTGGCGGCCTTGGCCAGCGAATCCCCCACAAACAGGGTGGCGCTACTGCGTCCAGCCTGCTTAATCTGGTCGACGCTGATGCCGCCGGTGGACAGGGGTGAGACATCGGCATCAATATGGCCATCCAGTGCGTTGGCAATATCCGGGATGCAGAGTACGGTCAGGCCGAACGATTCGATCAGTTCCTTCAGCTCTTCCACATCCGCCGGGGTCAACTGGGCGCCGGGGATCAGATTGATCTGACCGGGAATGGTATCGCCAGCTTCCGGCAGGGTGGCCAGAATAGCCTCGACCGTGTTGGCGTAGCCTTCCTGAAGCGAACCGCAGTAATCCGGGGTGGAGGCCCAAATCACCGGCACGTTGGCATGTTCAGGATGCTCCTCACGGAACTGGTGGATGGCAGAGCGGACATCATCCCCCATGGTCTCGGTCAGGCCGGAGGTCATCACCCCCACCACCTTGGGCCCAAACTTCTCGATCACCCGGCCGATCCCTTTTTTCAGGTTTTCCCAGCCGCCAAAGATGGCGCTGTCTTCGCTCATGGCGGTGGCGTTCAGGGCGATGGATTCCTTGAAGTGCCGCGAGAGCTGCAGGCGGATAAAGGTGGAGCAGCCCTGGGCGCCGTGCAGCAGCCCCAGCATCTGATCGATCCCCAGATAGGCCAGGGTTGCACCCAGGGCGGGCGAGTTTTTCTGCGGGTTGACCGTGGCAGCCTTTTTCGGCACTGCTACCCGTGAGGCTGACAGGTCTTCAGCCAAAAAGGCTGCCGCATGGCTGCGGGCAGCCTCAACCAGCGGGGACATATCGGTCTCCCACGGTTCCGGGCTGTTCAAGAGCGGCCAGATCGGGTTGTTGACGGTCAGATCCAACTGTCTGGCAAAGGTCACCATCCCCTCGTAACCGGCATAGGGGTGAGAACGGCCATGGTTGATATCAAGGAACGGGGTCTTGGTCTTCAGGGCCAGAAACTTGGTCTTGCCGCCGGCCACGATCAGATCCGGCATCTTTTCTTTCATCACCCCCAGCAGGCCGGCAGTGGAGGTGTCTTCAATGATCCTGGCATCCTTGTGCATCAAGGCCTTCATCCGGTAGAAGTCTTCCAGGGTAGAGTTCTGGGTACCGGCCGCCAGGATCTCCACCCCCAGCTCACGCAGGGCATTGACCATGGACCAGGTCTTGACCCCGCCGGTGAACAGTACCGCCCGTTTGCCTTCCAGCCGGGCGCGGTAGGGGGCCAGCCGCTCGCGGCATTTGCTCTCTTCCTCTTCCAGCAGACGCTCAACCCGGTCCTGCATGATCCGCTTTTCAAGGCCGTTAACCGCATCGTCCAGGGCAATGGCGATGTTACGCAACGCCTTGGCGATGTCGGTCAGGCCGTAGAACGACTCCTCCAGATA
>CAZYMK010000143.1:0-7913 GCA_964648885.1 uncultured Geobacter sp.
GGCAGGATGCTGGTGAGCTCTGCCCTCAGTGCCTGGAGAACCGCGCCAGGCTGGCAATGATGTATGCCCATGATGTAAACGTGTAAAGTTTTAATATAATTGAATAAAATTCAAACATCACAATATAAGGTTGCGCTATAGATTGCATCCATAGTTTCAGCTGCCTTAAGGTAGCCCCCCTCTATCAAGGACCTCAGGAACCGCTCTCGTTATCAAGTACCTTTTTCAGATGATCACCCCACCAGATAACTTTGGAACCTGGTGTTTCAGTCGTATGTTACCATTGCAACGCCGTCAAACACTGTCACGCAGCCAGTTTGAAAGAAGCATTCACTTCATCCCAAGGCACAGAGTAAAGTCCTTCTGCGTCCTTTTCAACAAGCCCGATCTCTTCCAGCAACTTCACATCATCAAACACGTTCTTGTAATGCCGGTTCAGCATTTTTGCCAGTGCCCGAACGCTGGTAGCTCCATTGTGGTGCAAGCGGTCAAGCAGCTCAAAACGCTTTGGAGTGATATATTTGAGAAAGGTCTTGACGTCATGGAAGTAAACCCCCTCGATTGCCTGATCCGGAAAAACGCCGTTGTCAAACTGCTCAAACAGCGCTGCAGTATCTTTGCCGGATTGATCCCATGATTTTATGCCTACCTTGAAATTTCTCATCTGTTTGTCTCCATGATCTGCTGCACGTCCTTATCAAAATCAGCCAGCAGTTGCTTGACTCCCTGAAAGTTGTAGGGCCGCTCAACCCCTGCAAGGTGGATGTGGTCGCCCTTACCCCGCTCATTATCATAGCGAACAAGACAAACACCTGCAGCGGTTCCGAAATAAAAGCGGTACTTGAACAGGTGTCTGCAGCCAGGGACAGGCTTTTGCAGGTGCCAGACTACCATTTGACGTATAAAACCGCCCTGCATCTCCTTGACGCTGTACAGCAGTTTTGCATCCATTGTTTACCCTATAGTATTTAATACCATACAAAAAGCGGGAAGGCTTTTCAAGGCTTGCCCGCAACCAGTGCGTCAATAGAGTCAGTAATCAGCTGCATGGGCTCCCGTAAGCTGTCAACTGTTGGCTTGTCGTAGTGCCAGGCCTTAGCAGGCTCCACCGTCGTCAATGCGCCGCCAGCTGTGCATCAATACAGCTCAGCAACTCTTCCAGTTTGACCGGTTTGGCCAGAAATATGTGTTCACCGATGAGGCTGCCGGTGGGGTTAACCTCATTTCTGCTGACAATGGCGGTCAGAAAGACAACCGGTATGCGGGAAAGTTCCGGATCTTCCTTGAAGTCTGCTGCCAGCTCTCCACCGTCTTTTTCCGGCATCATCACGTCCAGCAAGGCCAGATCAGGTTTGAACTGGCGTGCCAGCTGCAGGGCCTGGGTCGGGTCGTTGACATCCAGCACCTCAAAACGGCCGGTGGCCTCAAGGTTGCGGCGCATCATCCGGGTGATTGGTGCTTCATCATCCACCAGCAGAATCCTCTTTTTCATGGTGTTGTCTCCTCCTGTTGCAGGTTTTGGTCTTGCCGTTTGAATAGTATAATCGCTGCTGCCCCCTGTCGGTCATGCCGGTTCTGCAGGGTGATAACGGCCTGGTGCAGCTCAAGGATCTTGCGGGTTACGGAGAGCCCCAGGCCGGTACCAATCCCGACCGGCTTGGTGGTGAAAAACGGGTCAAACAACTTGGCCAGGGCAGCCTCCTTGATGCCGGTGCCGGTGTCTGCCACCGTAAGCCGCAGGATCGGATCGCCCTGCGCAAGCTGGCCGTCCGCAGTGCCGCAGAGCGCAAGATCCAGATCCGTGATGGTGTCGGTCGAGGCGTTGATGGTCAGGGTCCCCCCTTCCGGCATGGCGTGGGCGGCATTGACAAAGAGGTTGATGAACACCTGTTTGATCTTGTTGCTGTCCAGCTGCAGTAGCGGCAGCTCATCCGGCAGCGTGCGCTCA
Source organism: uncultured Geobacter sp. (assembly GCA_964648885.1). Taxonomy (GTDB): domain Bacteria; phylum Desulfobacterota; class Desulfuromonadia; order Geobacterales; family Pseudopelobacteraceae; genus Trichlorobacter. The sequence continues at coordinate 1,949 of CAZYMK010000143.1, forward strand.
ACGCTGATATGTCGGCTGGTCAGCTCATGGCGTACCAGCACCAGCGCATCATCCAGCAGGCGCTGAATCGCCACCGGCTTCAGTTCAAGCTGTTCAGAACGGGAAAAGTCCAAAAGCCCCTTGATCACGGTATCGGCCCGCTGGACCGCATCAGCCATATCCATGATTGTCTCGTGCCAGTCACGATTGTCCTTGAGCTGGCCTGTCAGGTAATCAACACCCAGCTGGATTACGGCCAGTGGGTTCTTGACCTCATGGGCCACACCGGCCGCCAGCCTGCCGACCGATTCCAGCTTTTCCTGCTGGATCAGCTGCAGCTGGGCCTGCTGCAACTCCTGCAGCGACTGCTGCAGCCGGACATTGGCAACGGTCAGCTCTTCACGGGTCTGGGTCAGGTCGGCAATGATCTGTTCCAACCGAAACTCGCGGGCCTCGATCTTGACCGCCATCATGGCAAAGGCCTCGGCAAAACGGGCAATAAAAGGGGGATACTGCCCGGTGTCGGTCATGGCAAAGAGCTGCTCTTGGCTGTCATAACGACCCGTTGCCAGGTTCTCGACCACCACCATCAGCTGTTCCAGCATCTGTTCAACCTGTGGATTGTGCACTTCAGCCTCCTGTGCAGCAAGTATACAAGGGAACGACCATATCGCCAGTTTTTTATTGCTGATTGACAGATCGCAGATGTACTGACAGGCAGCGCTGAAAAATCGTATGATCGGCTTGTTTGTCCCGTTGACAGCTGAGTAAGGTTCGGTACAATGCACCACACTTCACCAGGGACGAGTATACAATGCGATTATCAATGTCTTCCTGCCCGTCTCATGTCGGGTCGCAACAGAATGATGACATGAACCAGTCTGCATGGCGGCTGTTTCGCATCATGGCATTCCTTGCCCTCATGCTGCTGTCTGTTGTTCCGGTAACTTCGGCCGATACCCTTACTCTGGCCGATTGCATTCAGCTGGCGCTCAAGGAAAACCGCACCATCAAAAATGCGTACCTTGACCGGGTGGTCCAGAAGTACGACCTGCGGATGGCCGAAGACAAATTTGTCCCTACTCTGAATCTGGCGCCGTCAATCAACAGTAGCGGTACGACAAAAACCTTGGGTGGGGGCTTAAACACCACCACCACCAGTGACACTCTCAAGCCAGGCGCGGTTGCTACCCTGACTGAAAACCTGCCGGTCGGCGGCACACTCAGTATTGGCAGCAACTATACCATTACCAGCACCGATCAGGCGGTCCCTGCACGGGACTACGGCTGGAATATCAACCTGACCCTTCCCCTGCTGAAAAACGCTGGCTTTGACGTTAATCTTGAGTCGGTTCGGGCCGCCCGAGAGGCCGAGCAGCGTAACATTCTTTCGCTCAAGTCAACCATGATCGATACCTTGACCAGCGTCATCACTGCCTATCGCAGCTACGCCCAGGCGATTCAGTCGCTGGAAAACAATCGCCAGTCATTGCAGCGCAGCAAGGAACTGCTTGAAACCAACCGCGAGCTGATTGCAGCCGGCCGGATGGCAGCCATCGAGATCATCCAGTCGGAGGCAGATCTGGCACGACAGGAATATGATCTGCTTGCTGCAGAAAACAGTCTTGATAAAACGCGGCTGAATCTGACCAAGGCAATTGATGTAGACAAAAACAGGCGGATCAGGCCGGTGCAGGAATCCGCGATCCCACTGCTGCCGTACACCCTGGAGCAGGCTCTGCAGCTGGCCTTTGAAAACCGGCCTGATTACCAGCAACTCCTGCTTGAGTACGCCAGGGCCAGGCGGGCTGTAGCCATAGCCAAACGGAATAAGTTATGGGATCTCTCCCTGACCGGCACCTACGGCGAAACATACAGCCGCACTACCAGTGCAACACCGGTTAACTCCGGAGGCACCTGGGCTGCAGGCCTGACATTAACCATTCCGCTGGATAACCTCTACCGCAGTTCTGTTGACCGGCAGACGTATCTTGCCGCCGATATCGGTCTGAAGAAATTTGAAAACGATCTGGCAAAACGTCGGGAAGAGATCGAGATCGAGATCCAGGATGCCCTGCGCTCGGCCGAGATGAGCAACCGCCAGATCAAACTGGCTACCCTCTCGCGGACGTTGTCCGAAAAAAAGGTTGAGGTTGAAACGGAAAAGCTCAAGGCCGGCAAATCAACCAACTTCCAGCTGGTCAGTTTTCAGAATGATCTCAAGCAGGCTCAGCAAAGGGAGCTCGATGCCATCACCGACTATCTGAACGCCCTGACCAACCTTGACAAAACCCTGGGGGTTACCCTTGATCGCCTGGGTGTTGCCCTTGTAGAACGAAACTGAACGGAACCGCCATGGAACGTGACCGCATTGTAGCAGATCGCATACTGGACGATATGTCCGACGGGGTGATGACCATCAACCGCGAGGGGCGGATCATCACCTTTAACCGGGCAGCCGCCGCCATCCTGGGGATCAACGGTGAAGAGGCGCTGGGTCGTTCCTTTGCCGAGCTTTTTCTGCTGGCTGAAGACAACGATGATTTCAACCAGACTATCCTGGATGCCATCTATGAATCCTCAGCCAGCCACAACCGTATGGTGTCATTCACCAATCAGGGCGGTCGCCTCAGTCTGGCTCTGACCACCACCTTTCTCAAGGCAGATGACGGGTCAGGCGAAAACATCGGTGTCATTACCGTGTTCAGCGACATCACCGAGCTGCAGCAGCTACAGGAAGCCGAAACCCGGATGGCAGAAGAGCTGAAAAGCAAGCACCGTGAGCTGCAGGCAGCCTATCTGAAGACCGAACAAGGTAATGAGCAGCTGCAATCAGCCCTGAAAAAAGTCCAGATTATCAGAAACACCGCAACAGCCTTCACGATCCTGCTGTTCCTCGGGATCGGTCTGTTTGTCTGGAACCGTACACCAGGCGGCTTCAAGTCGCCGGCTGCGGTTACCTCAGCTACCAAGCCCGGAGCTGCCGTCACCGTGCCGGTCACCCCGCAACCGGTCTCAACCAGCATCAGCCTGACCGGAAAACTGCTGCCGTTACAAATGGTCAATCTTGCCAGTCCGATATCCGGTAAAGTCGGGCAGATGCTGGTGCGCTACGGTGACGTTGTCAAGGCTGGACAGCCGCTGGTGTTGATGGATACCAGTGAGGCACAGATCAAATACCGTGAAGCCAATGCTGCCTTTATCAAGGCCCAGACCGCCTATCACCAGATGGAAAAATGGGAGAGCAGTTCTGATGTTGCACGGGCTCACCGCTCACTGGCAAAGGCCCGGCTCTCACTGGAGAGCCAGAAGAAAACACTGGACGAGTCTGAGCGCCTGTATAAAAAAGGGATCATCCCTGCTACCGAGTATGAATCTGCAAAACATCAGTACAGCAACCAGCAGATGGATTTTCAAAGCGCCGAGGAGGAGCTGAAGGCCGCCCTGGACAAAGGGAACAGCGAAAACCGAAAGGTCAGCCGCTTTGAGCTGGATAATGCCGAGGCCCGCATGAGGCAGGCTGAACGGGATCTGGCTGCGGCAACCGTCACGGCACCGGTGGCCGGCATCGTGATGAAACCGCCTGCAAGCGGTCAGGCCAAGGAAGGCCGGACGCTTGAGCGCGGCACCACCTTCCAGCAGGGGGAGCTGTTGCTTGCCATCGGTGACCTTTCCGGATTTTCTGTGAATGCAAAAGTTGATGAAGTGGATGTAACCAAGATCCGGCTGGGACAGCAGGTACGCGTCGGCGGCGATGCCTTTCCCGGTGAACAGTTGACCGGCAGCATCCAGAGCATCTCGCCCCATGCCGAAGACGGGGAGGCCGGAAAGGGAGCCACTTCCTTCGGTATCAGGATCGTCATCGATACCGTACCCGAAGAGCTGAAAAAGAAAATTATGGTGGGTATGACTGCCCATCTAGACATCATCATCTATGAGAAGGCGGACGCACTGATGGTGCCGATCGGAGCGGTACTTGAGGAGCATGGCAAGCGGTATGTGCTGCGCAGGAAGGGTGCAACCCTTGTTGATCCGTCGGAAAAAGTGGAGATCACCACCGGCTACACCACCCAGGAAGCCGTGGAGGTAACCGGAGGACTGCAGGCGGGGGACCTGATCGAAGTTGTCCTGCCTCCCCCTCCTGCCGGGAGCAAGCCATAGATGCTGACGCTGCGCGACATACGCAAATCCTACCGGATCGGCCCCACCGAGGTTGACGTGCTGAAAGGCGTTAATCTGGAGGTGCAGCAGGGGGAGCTGCTCTCTATCATGGGGCAATCCGGCTGCGGTAAATCCACCCTGATGAACGTCATCGGCCTGCTGGATCGTCCCACTTCCGGCAGCTTTATGCTGGATGGCACCGAGGTCTCCTACAGCGATGATGATGCCCTCTCCGAGATCCGCAACCAGCGGATCGGTTTTGTGTTTCAACAGTACTTCCTGCTCTCCCGTCTGACCGCCCTTGAAAATGTGGCCCTGCCACTGATCTATCGCGGCACCACCGGCGCTGACAACCACCATCGCTGTATGGATCTGCTGAAACGGGTTGGCATGGCTGACCGTGCCCATCACCGCCCCAACGAACTGTCCGGCGGCCAGCAGCAGCGGGTGGCCATCGCCCGTGCCCTGGTGGGCAACCCTTCTCTGATCCTGGCCGATGAACCGACCGGCGCCCTGGACACCCAGGTGGGGGGCGAGATCATGGAACTGTTCAAGAGCCTCAATGCCGAGGCCGGGATAACGGTCGTGATCATCACCCATGATCCCGGTATTGCACGTCAATGTACACGGGTAGCTGTTATGAAGGACGGGGTTATCGTGCCATGATGATCCAGACATCCAATCTGAAAGAGGCAGCCCGCAGTCTGCTTGCCTCAAAACAGCGCACTATCCTGGCGTTGATCGGCATTGTGATCGGAATCGGCTCGGTTATTGCCATGGTCTCAATCGGCAGGATTGTTCAGAATGAGGCGCTGCGTCAGTTCAAGGAGATGGGCACCGATATCCTGACCATTGAAAAGGATTTTGGCGGCTCACCCGACGGCGGTCCCACAAAGGCACCGGCTTCACTCAAGCTGGCTGATGTTGTGGCCATTCCCCCTGCCTGTCCGGCAGTAGCGGTGGTGGCTCCGTCGGTACGGGGCTCCGGTGAGATCAGCTTTGCCGGCAAACGGCTGGATAGGGCCGCGCCGATGGGGGTAACGGCCAGCTTTCTTGATATCAACAAGCTGACCATCCGTGAAGGACGGTTTCTGTCGGATCTTGATCAGCAGAGTCAGTACTGCGTGATCGGCAGCCAGGTGGCTGACGAGCTGACCAGGTTGGGCGCCCGACCATTGCTGGGCGCAAAAATCAGGGTTGGCACCAACCTGCTGACCGTGATCGGTATCACCAGCGAGGTTTCGGCAGGTGGCATGCGGCGCTTTGAACCCAACGAAATGATCTACGTCCATATCACCACCGGCCTGCGCATCTTTACCAATGCCGACCTCAGCTCGGTCATGGCACGGGTCAGCCCCGGCGCAAGCAACGATCAGGCCCGCGAACAGTTGGCAGCTTATTTCAGCCGCCTGAAAGGGCCGTTGGTCAGGATCACCAGCCCGGAAGAGATCATTGCCCAGATGGAAAAACAGATGCAGATGTTTACCCTGCTCTTGGGGGCCATCGGCAGCATCTCACTGATTGTGGGCGGGGTTGGCGTCATGAACGTCATGCTGGTCTCGGTGACAGAGCGTCGCAGAGAAATAGGCATCCGCCGGGCACTGGGGGCAAAGCGCAGCGACATCAGGGGACAGTTTCTGATTGAGTCGGTGATCCTGTCGCTGATCGGCGGCCTGTTCGGAATCATCTTCGGCCTCGGCGCATCCTGGCTGATCGCCCACTTTGCCAACTGGCAATTCTCTCTTTCCGTTGGTGCCATTCTGCTTGGGGTAGGCGTCTCCAACGCCGTGGGGATCTTCTTCGGCTATTATCCGGCAAGACAGGC
>CAZYMK010000144.1:0-7874 GCA_964648885.1 uncultured Geobacter sp.
TATCTCTATATGCACCCTGTCCCAAGCCGCGTCTACCCCAGCAGAAACTCAAAGTCTTCCCGCGTCAGCCCTGAACCACCACCGCCGGTGCCATCTTCCAGCAGTGCCTTGTACAGCTCCAGTTTGCGGGCTTTCAGTTCCATCATCTTTTCTTCAATGGTGTGGCGCATGATCAGGCGGGTGATGGTGACCTGCTCGGTCTGGCCGATCCGGTGGGCACGATCCGAGGCCTGATTCTCTACTGCCGGGTTCCACCAGGGGTCCATATGGTAGACGTAGGTGGCGCGGGTCAGGTTCAAACCTTTGCCGCCTGCCTTGAGACTGATCAAAAACACCATTGGTTCGGTTGCGTTCTGGAAACCTTGCACCAGTTTTTTGCGCTGCGGCACCGGGGTGGAACCGTCCAGGCGCAGGCAGGCCAGACCCTGTTGTTTCAGGCCCTTTTCAATAATGTCCAGATAGCCGGTGAACTGCGAAAAAACCAGGGCGCTGTGCCCTTCTTCCCGCAGCTCAAGCAGTTGTTCAGTCAGAAAGTCCAGTTTGGGAGAACTGTCCGAGGCGGTTGCCGCAGCCAGCACCGGGGCCAGACAGATCTGGCGGAGTCGCAGGATGGCGGTTAAGGCGATGATCCGGGCCTGGGCTACGGCGTGGTTCTGGTAGGCATCTTGCACCTGTCCCTTTACCTCTTCTACGGTGCGCTGATAGAGCGCCTTTTGCCTGGCGGACAGTTCAAGCCGGATGTCGGTCTCGATCTTGGGGGGCAGCTCTGCAGCGATCATCTGCTTGGTGCGGCGCAGCACAAATGGCTTGGTGCGCTGGATCAGGCGCTGGATGGCCGGGGTGCCCTCTTTGGTGATCTGGCGGTTAAACTCGTCATAGCTGCCCAACAGTCCCGGCAGGCAGAGATCCATAATGGCATAGTATTCACCCAGGTGGTTTTCCACCGGGGTACCGGTTAACGCCAGTGAAAATGAGCCGTTCAGCTTGCGAACCGCATTGGTGGTGGCAGCCTGCAGGTTTTTGACCACCTGGGTCTCATCAAAGATGATCACGTCAAAGCGGAGTTCATGCAGCTTTTCATGGTCACGCTGTACAATGCCGTAGCTGGTAATGATGATGTCGTGGTGGCTGAACTGTCCGCTATCTCGCCCGGTTCCGGCATAGAGCAGTACTTTTGCTGCAGGCAGAAAACGGGCTATTTCCGCTTCCCAGTTAAACAGCAGCGAAGGGGGAGCCACCACCAGGTGAGGCGTGCCGGGCGGTGCTGCCGAGGGGATTGTGCCGGCCATGATTCCCGCTAGCAGAGTGATCCCCTGCAGGGTCTTGCCCAACCCCATGTCGTCGGCCAGGCAGGCACCGAAACGGTGCTGGTACAGAAAGGCCAGCCAGTGCCAGGCATCCAGCTGATAGTGACGCAGTTCAGCCACCAGTCCTTCTGGCAGGGGCGGTTTGGGCATCTGGTCAAAGTTCAGCAGGCTTTCGAGCAGTTCGGCATCCCGGGGCGACAGCTTCACCTCTACACCATGTTTGCGCAACTGCAACCAGTCCAGGATCTGCAGGCGAGGTACCCGCACCAGTTCATGCCTGCCTTTTTTCGTTTTCTTGCCGGTCATGGCGCTGCTGAACATGGCCAGCACCTGGCTGGAAAGCTCATCCAGCAGCAGCAGTTTGCCGTCTTTACGCAGCATACCGTTGCCGCCAAGCAGCTCCTGCAGTTCCTGATCCGTCAGCAGTTCGCCATTTACGCGGATCTCAGGCTTAAGCTCAAACCAGTCCAGACTGCTGCGGGTGGCATCAAGGGAAAACTGCCAGGAGGCGGTGGTCAGCGGCTGCAGGTCAATCAGCAGGGAGAAAGCGTTCTCTTCCAGTTTTTTGGTCAGGGCAGGCAGGTTTTGCATGAGTTGTTTTGCAGGCAGCACAACCGACCCCGGCAGACTTCCCTGGGCAAAACAGTCTGCGCCAAACTGTTCAAAGATAATCCTGACCAGCTTCGCCTGGGCACCTGGGTCATCCTCAACAAAATACCAGCCATCCGGCTGCGCGTTAATCATCACCAGTTTTTGGCAGCAGTGCGTACTAAAACGGGTTAAGAGCTGTTTTGCATCCCGCTTGGTATTTCGTTTGATAAAATCAGGGGTTGCAAGGGCGCTGGTAATCAGCTTGGTTCGGGCGGTTGATTTTGTTTCATCAAGCAGCCTGAAAGCGGTTTCAATCAGGTGGTTGATCCGTTTTTTTGCCTTGAGTGGTGCCGGAAGGTGGGCACGCTTTTCAGCAGAGAAAAACCAGAACGTGCTGTTTGAGAAGAAAAACAGCAGATCGTTGAATCTGCCCAGCGGTGTCAACTGAACCGGCAGGTCTCCGGTCATCCTCTCTGTGTTCAGGATATACTCGGCGGGTGACACGTGAGGCAGTTTGATCTTTTTGCCCTTTTTCTTGAAAAAAAACACAGTATCACTGCTTTGGAGCATCTCAGGCAGCAATCTGATTGCGGTCTTGTTAAAATGCGTGCAGGTAACCGCAATACCATGCTTGATGTTGCGTATTTCGCTGCTGGCAAATTCTTCATCGTCATCCGGATCATAGAAGTCATCATCGTAGTCATCATTATCAAAATCATCCGGGTTCAGCTTTTCATCAGCCGCATAGAGCTGCTCTTCAAGCTGGTCAAAGGCCCTCCAGGCCCCCGCATCGCGTAGCGGTTGAATGACAGCATCCTTCAGGTTGATAATCAACAGCCCGCTTGTTGTAATGGTTTGTTCCGGTAGTGAGTCTCCGTCAGTAACGGTTTTTATCAGATGAACGTCATTATCCCGGATATCAAAGGTAAGCGTAGCGGTAAGTGGCCGGTCAGGAGTCCAGTCAAGCTCGGTCTCCCTGTTGTCCTTTGAGCGAAAGATGATCGGGTAGTTTCCACTGGTCATTGACAGAAAGCTGTCAAGGTAACGCTGGGTGGGTTCAGCGTAGAAATGGGTCATCAAAAAACGCTGGATAGCAACCGGCGCTCGCTGGCTGGACCAGCGGTGGACCTCTTCCCTGCCACAGTAGATCCCGATCTTGATGCTGTTATACTGGTCTTGTGAGATCATCAGACGGTACGATTTTGATGCCAAGAGCTCAGCCGGTCTTTCTTTTTCTGCTACTAACGCCTCCACCTTTCTGAGTATCGCTTCATTTCTGTTGAACGGCGGCTTTTGTGCCATGCCTGGCCGGGCTTTTTCCGGCAGCAGTTCAATCCCGCTGAAAAGAGCCACTCTTTCCAATATATCAGCGTTAAAATGGATCTGGAACAGACTGCCGGGCGAAACCAGCCGTTTCAAAAGGGCCCAGGCTGCCACAATATGGGGGCATTGCAGGCCCGGACGCCACTGACGGCAACTGCAACCGGGCAGGATCCTCATGCCATTGCTGGTGAGTGTGGTTGTTGCAACACTGGAAAAGGTGATGGAAAGGGAACTTTTGTCTCCGTTCCATGCAGTAGCATCAATACTGCCATGTCGGCACAGTTCTATGCCTTCCTGCAGATTGGCTTTAGAGGCGATGCTGTACAGGTCACGTGGTTCCCGTTCCAGAAACAGGTGCAGGAGTGGTGAAGTGGATGGGGTAGCGGAAGTGGTCATTACCTTGTGCGGCTCCAGATGCGGTTTGGTTACGCTATCATAGACAGATAGCGGGAAAACATGAAGTTGTTCAACTCTTTCATCCGGCGGCGCACCGCTGCACGTACTGCGGTATCAGCGTGCTCTTTACGCAGTTCCTCTGCCTGCAGCAGTTCAGCAGCCTCATGCAGGCGTTTGGCATCAAGCAACAGCAGCCCGATATGGAAATCAGGAGGACGATAGATGCCGTGCGGTTCAGGCAGACTCAGCAGAACCTCAATAATGAAGGTCTGAACAGCCTTGCGTATTGTCCTCAAACAGGTTTAGTTGCATGAGCTATCCCTGTTGTGTAAAAAACAAATGATTTCATTGTACTGGGCACGCTTCCTTGTCCCCGTCGATTCGTGGTTGCCTGCTTTGATCAGCTCGGAAAGGGATCCTTAAACCTCTATCCTTTTGATCGGAGCATAAAAACCGGCTTTGATCATCCGTTGCAGTATTCTGTTTGCCGTTTTCAGTTCAAGATGTTCAGTCCGAACCGCCTTTATGAGTATCCCCAGTGTACCGGTAAGTAGGATTCCAAGGCGGGTGGCTTCATTGCGGGCCAAACGGTCATCGCAGGCAAATATATAACCACGGTTGGCAGCCAGGGCCAGGCATGAGGACTCACCAGTACCCAAGGAGATTGAGATAGCAGCGAACAGTTTCTTTTCAGCGGACATGGTCAGTTCTTCCATGCGAGGCCAGCCTGAGATCAGCCATGCCGCCAGTGGTTCAAGGTCATGATGACCCTGCTGGAAACCTCGCATTACTTCCGAAACAACAAAGCCGGAACAGCAGGCGTTTTCGGGATACAATTCCCGCAACAATGCAAGCTGACCGGCTTTTGCAAAATTACTCAGTACGTTGGTGTCAAAGATTATATCAGGCATTAGTTGCGTCTGAAAAAATTTCCTCTTTGGTCTGACCTGCAACCTTGATCCCTCGTTTGTTCAGGTACTCGCGGGCAGAAACCGGATCTATACCAAGTGATTCAGCCAGTTTCCCGAGACTGATGAAGCCTTCGCAATACGCTGCCAGAGCAACATGATGACGTCGTTCAATACTGTTGTTTGGAAAAGCAGTATCTATAGCTTCACGAACCAGATCACCAAAGGTGCGATGCAGTTCTGAAGCAGTCTGTTTTATAGTCATATGCTGTTGTGGCGTGAGCATGACATTGGTGCGGATCATAACACGGCTCCTTATGTGTAACATCATGTACCTACTATAGGTGTGGCATCAGTCTCCGTCAACGCTAAAACACGCTAAAACTCCGCATGGCGCGGCGTGCGGGGGAACGGGATCACGTCGCGAATATTCTCCATGCCGGAGAGGTACATGATCAGTCGCTCGAACCCCAGACCGAAACCGGCATGGGGGGTACTGCCCCAGCGGCGGGAATCCAGATACCACCAGAGCGGCTCTTTGGGTATCTCCATTGCATCCATCCGCTGTTCCAGCAGCTCCAGCCGTTCTTCCCGCTGGCTGCCACCGATGATCTCCCCCACCTTGGGAACCAGCAGGTCCATGGCAGCCACGGTGCGGCCATCATCATTCTGGCGCATGTAGAACGCCTTGATATCTCTGGGGTAGTTCATCACAAAGACCGGTCCGCCCACCACCGCTTCAGTCAGGTAGCGTTCATGCTCGGTCTGCAGGTCCAGTCCCCATTCTACCGGAAAATTGAAACTGACCGGCGCCTTTTGCAGGTGGGTAATGGCATCACCATAGTCCATGCGGGCAAAGCTGGCTTCAGCAACGGCCCGTACCCGCTGGATCAGTCCTTTTTCAATATGCTGATCAAAGAAGGCCATATCCTCAGCACATTGTTCCAGCGCAAAGCCACAGAGATAGCGGACAAACTCCTCAGCAAGGTCAGCATCATCAGACAGATCACAGAAGGCCATCTCCGGCTCGATCATCCAGAATTCAGAGGCATGGCGGGCCGTGTTGGAGTTTTCAGCCCGAAAGGTGGGGCCAAAGGTGTAGATATTGCCAAAGGCCTGAGCAAACAGTTCTCCCTCCAGCTGACCGCTGACGGTCAGGCCGGTCTTCTGGCCGAAGAAGTCCTGCGTGAAGTCGATCCATCCTCCTTCGTTGCGAGGGGCACCATTAGGGGGCAGGGTGGTGACCCGGAACAGTTCGCCGGCCCCTTCGCAGTCACTGGACGTGATGATCGGGGTGTGGACATACAGGAAGTTGCGCTCGGCAAAAAACTGGTGGATCGCCTGGGCCAGCTTTGAGCGCAGACGGAAGACCGCGCCAAAGGTGTTGGAACGTGGCCGCAGGTGGGCAATACTGCGCAGGTACTCAAAGCTGTGGCGTTTTTTTTGCAGCGGATAATCCGGGTTTGATTCGCCAACAACCGTCAGCTCAGTCACACGCAGCTCAAACTGCTGACCGGCAGACGGTGAGGCGACCAGCTGGCCGGTTGCTCGCAGCGCGGTTCCGGTACCCAGCTTGCTGAAACGGTCAAACTCTGACAGCTCCGCCCGTTCAAGCACCAACTGGATACCGGACAGGTTGGAACCGTCATTTAAGACAATGAAGGCAACATCGCCGGAGGCCCGTGTTGAACGTACCCATCCGGCAATGGTATGGTTGCAGCCTGCTTCAGCCTGCTTGAGGAACTCTGCGATCAATGTGCGTTTGGTCATCTGTTGATTCCCTTTTTGTCTTCAATCAGTAGCGTGGCTGTTACGCCACAGTCAGCATTGTGGTGACTCATGTTGGAAAGGAGTCCGGCCTGAGCTGTACCAAAAAATCCTCACAGGGAAGGCATAGAATATCGTCTATCATCAGGCGTTCTTTTCCTCGATAGAGCAGCCAGCGTCTGCTTTCAGGAAAATCATCGCCAAACTTTTTCAGGCCGCGCAGGTCTTCATGTCTCACTTTTACACTGTTTTTGACCTCAATGGCATGAAAGGCGGTTTCTCCATAGATTACAAAATCAATTTCTACTTTTGTCCGTGTTTGCCAGTAGTACAGGTGGTGGTTGCCGCCTGAATAGTCACACCATGCACGCAGATGTTGGGCAACCAGACCTTCCAGCGCTGCTCCGTCAATCTCTGCCGGGGCATCCAGTGGCCCGGCGGGACGGTTGACACGAAAAACACCGGTGTCAAAGAAATAAAACTTGGGGTGTACAGCCAGTTCCCGCTGCGCCCGTCTGGTAAAGACCGGTACACGGAAGGCAAGTAACAGATCCTCCAGAATTTCAAGAAAACCTTCCACGGTTTTCCGGTTGACCTGACATTCCCGGGCAACACCGGCCAGATTCAGTACTGCGCTGTGTGAAAAGCTGATCGCCTCCAAAAAACGGGAAAAATTGCCAATTGAGCGAACCAATCCTTCCAACTGGACCTCTTCGCGGAGGTACAGTCCGTTATAGGCCCGCAGTATTTCTGAAGGATCTTTGGCAGCACGCACAACCGGCAGCATGCCAAGTTGAAGCGCCTCTTCAAGCTGAAAACCAGTGCCAAGCTCTGCTGCCATAAACGGATGCAGAGCTTTTCGGGATGCCCTGCCTCCCAGCAGATTCACACCAGCACGCCGCAGCTTGCGGGCGCTGGAACCGGTAAAGATAAACTGCAGATCATGCTTTTCCTCAATCAGCAGGTGGGCCACCTCCAGAAGTTCCGGTAATTTCTGGACTTCGTCAATGACTACCTGACCTGCCTGGGGTCTGGCCGCAACAAGTTCCCGCAGCCGCTCAGGACGAGCTGAAAGGGAACGCATGGTTTCAGGATCAAGCAGGTCAATCCGCAAGGCATCAGGATACCGGCGTTGTGTCAACCAGGTTTTGCCGGTACCCCGCGGGCCGAGTAAAAAGTAATGATCTTCTGGCGGAGTAAAATATCGAGGTGTTGATTCCATAATGTGTCGCATTATGGAATTCGCAGGTGAATTTTGCAAGGGCAAAGTTGGCTAATGCAGACTAATATCGTTTGGCTGGCGCTGGTGGTTGCGCTGGTTTGGCTGGTACTGCCGTCCGCGGCTCCCGTTTTTTGGGTGGTGGCGGCGCATCCAGTGCCTACGCCTCTTCCTTACTCAGCAGGCGGTATTCACCCGGTTGCAGGCCACCCAGGGTCAGGTTGCCGTAGCGGATGCGGCGCAGCCGTACTACAAACAGGCCAACGGCAGCGCACATCCGGCGTACCTGGCGGTTGCGGCCTTCATGGATGGTGACGGACAGCCAGTCGTTGCTCTGGTCATTTTTCAGCAGGCGCACGGTGG
>CAZYMK010000145.1:0-6029 GCA_964648885.1 uncultured Geobacter sp.
TTGGAGGTCTCCAGTTCTTCAATGGTTGCCTGCAGGTTCTCGCGGGTAAACTGCAGTTCATGCTCCAGATCACGCATCCGGTCTTCGGTCTCTTTGGACAGGTCGTAGGTCTGTACCTGGTGACCGCTGTCCTGGGCATCACTTCCCTTTTTCACCTCACTCAGGAAGATGGCCACCAGCCGATCCTGCTCTTTTTTGCCCGGCATCGGTTTGATCCGCATATCAACCAGGCGTCCGGCCTCAAGGTGACTGAGTCTGATATTTGAAAAACGCAGTTCCTGATTCTGGCGCAAAACCTTCTGGATGCCGGTGGCCAGTGGAATGGCCAGTTCCTTGACCGCCATCTTCGAGATATCGTTGACCACCTTGCCGGAGGGGAGCCGGAAGTAACCGGTAGCATCGCCAAAGATATGCTGTACCTCAAGCTGCTCGTTCACCACCAGAGCCAAGGGGATGTAGTCAGGAGCAATGATCTCGATAAACCGTTCCATGACCCGCTCTTCGTCAGTGGCCCGCAAGGCGCGCCGTGCCACGGCAAACTGCCCCTTCATCTCATGGAAACGGGTATCGGTCACCGTGGGCAGGTGGGTGTCGGAGAGTGGTTTGAGTCGGCCTTTGGAGCGGAAAATTTTCAGCTTGTGCTCAAGCGGCTCAAAGTAGGATGACATATCGCCGGTGGTCTCGCTGCTGCCCAGAAAGAGGATGCCGTTGGCAGCCAAAGAGAAGTTGAAGAATTCGAACACTTTGCGTTGCAGTACCGACTGGAAGTAGATCAGCACGTTGCGGCAGCTGATCAGATGTATGTTGGTAAAGGGAGGATCCTTGATCAGGTTGTGCTGGGCAAAGACTACCATCTCACGGATGGTGCGGGCGATCTGGAAGTTGTCGTCCCGCTTGTGGAAGTACTTGGACAGGATGCGGGGCGACAGATCAGCGGCAATGCTCTCCGGGTAACTGCCTGCCGCAGCGTAATGGATGGCATCGCGGTCGATATCAGTGGCAAAGATCTTGATGTCGTGGGAGACCCCCAGCTGATCCATGCACTCGCGGGCCAGAATGGCCAGGGAATAGGCCTCTTCACCGGTGGAGCAGGCCGCCACCCAGAAACGGATTTCACGGCTTGCGGTGTTGCGGAACAGCTCCGGCAGTACATGGGTCGCCAGATGGTCAAAGGCCTCCTGATCACGGAAAAAGCTGGTCACGCCGATCAGCAGCTCCCGGTACAGCGTGGTCAGTTCAGCCGGGTTGCTGAGGATGTAGCTGACATAGTCCTTGATATCCTCCACCTGGTTGATCGTCATGCGCCGTTCAATCCGGCGCACCACCGTGCTGGGCTTGTAGTAGGTGAAATCAACCTTGCACTTTTCACGCAGCAGGGAAAAAATCCGGATCAGGCCGTCTTCGTTGCTTAAAAGGCTCTCGGAACGTTCGGTCTTGGTAACGTAGGGGTGTTTGATAAACGCCTGCAGCTGCTTGGGCATCTGGTCCGGCGGCAGTACAAAATCAGCCAGCCCGGTGGAGATGGCAGAGCGGGGCATACCGTCAAACTTGGCTGATTCTTCCGACTGTACCATCACCATGCCGCCGTTTTCCTTAACGGCCCGTACCCCCCGCATACCATCGCTGCCGGTGCCGGAAAGAATGATCGCCACGGCCCGTTCGGCCTGGTCATCGGCCAGAGAGCGCAGGAACAGGTCAATCGGCAGGTTGATCCCCCGGCTGTGGTCCTGATCGGCCAGCAGCAGCTTGCCGTGGAAGATGGTCAGGTTCTTTTTGGGAGGGATCAGGTAGACATGGTTGGGCAGCACCTCCATGGCATCCTCTGCCCGGTGGACCGGCATGGCGGTCTTCTTGGAGAGCAGCTCCACCATCAGGCTCTTGTAGTCCGGCGAGAGGTGCTGCACCACGATAAAGGCCATACCGCTGTCCGGCGGCATGTTGGTGAAAAAAGATTCAATCGCCTCCAGGCCGCCTGCCGAGGCACCGATACCAACGTAATGGAAAGAAGCAGGGGGTAGCGACACAGCGGGTTCAACCGGCTGCGACGGCATGTTCTTTTTCATCAGTCACCTCATATTGTTATTCATCTGGTTGGTGAACGTCTTCCGCTGTACTCTTTTCTCGGGGCGAGAAAGGGGCGAATAAAAAAGCTGGCGGAGGTCAGGCGCGAATCAGGTGTTTGCAGAACAGGAGATATGTATAGCAGAATTTAACAGGAATCAGTACAAAAAACAGTAGGTTTCTGCACATGCAGTTGCTGCGGCTGCTGGATGCTCTTCGAAGGTGGTGCAGAGTATTATTCACACAAAGTGATGTATCCGGTTGCGTCCCAGCCGTTTTGCCGCATAGAGCGCCTTATCAGCCGACTGCAGCCATATCCGGGGTGAAGTGTGTTGCTGAGTACAAGCCCGTTCAAGTCCCGAAAATGCTGTGAAACGACGAGGATCATTGTTGAGCTGCCCGGAAATTACCGGTCGTTACCATCAAGCAGGTGCGTGCCTGCAGTCGGCAAGGTGCGGGGGCATGTGTGAGGTCAGCATCAGCTCAAGTTCAGCCCGAATCAGCGGTTTTGCGATGAACCCGTCAAAATCGGCGCTCAGAAACGACTCATGGTAGTTCAGGTGGGCGTAGGCGGTCTGGGCAATAATCGGCAGTCGTGGTCTGCCCAGTTCGCGTGCACGGGCACGTATCTTCTGCTGGGTTTCAAATCCGTCCATAACCGGCATGTGGATATCCAGCAAGATGATATCATGGCTTCCCCGTTCCCATCTGCTGATCGCATCCTCACCCGTGAATGCCTTGGTTACCTGATGCCCCATGGCATGCAGCAGGCCCTCTGCAGCAAGAGAACTCAGATGATCATCTTCAACCAGAAGGATGTGCAGCGCGCGGCTGGTGAGTTCTGCCGACGTATCATGCGCTATCCGTAACGGTACCTCAAGACAGAAGGCACTTCCCTTGCCAGGCATGCTCTTGGCGGTAATGGAACCCCCTATTGCGTAAGCCAGGCGGCGGCAGATGGTCAGGCCCAGCCCCAGACCTCCAAACGCCCGTGTGTGTGACATATCTGCCTGAATAAACGGTTCAAAGATCTGCTCAAGCTTTTCAGGGGCAATACCAATCCCGGTGTCCTGCACACAGAAACGGGCAAGAATCCGGTTGTCTTCTTCATGCAGACAGTCAAAGCTGAGGGTGACGGTGCCGTTTGCGGTGAATTTGACCGCATTGCCCAGCAGGCTGTACAGAATCTGACGTATCCGTGCCTTGTCGCCATATACCTCGTTCGGTATTGTCGCGGGCAGCACTTTTTCCACTGCAATCCCTTTGGCCCGTGCGGTTCCCTGAAACACCTGCAGCGCTTCATCAATGCATCCATGCAGAGAAAACAGTGCGTTATGGGCCTGGATGCCGTCTGTTTCCAGTTGCACCAGTTCAAGCAGGTTGTTGACCAGCATCAATTCGTTGGCTGCAGCCTCCTCGACCATGCCCAGGTATTCGTCCTGTTCCGCAGTCAGCTCGGTGAAGCGCAACAGCTGGCCGCCGCCGATAACGCCGTTTAACGGGGTGCGCAGCTCATGACTCAGGCTGGACAACAACTCGGTTTTCATTTTAAGGGCGGTTTCTGCAAGTTCTTTAGCGGTCTTCAGTTCGTCTTCAGCCTTGCGGCGTTCAACAAGACTCCAGGAGCCTTTGAGAAAGAGCCCCAGATGCCATACATCTTCTTCAGTGTAATCGCTGGCCTTGTTGCCAATCACGATCACAGCGACGATTCTGCCTGTTTTGAAGATCGGCAGATTCAGATGACGGATCAGGCCAGCATCGCCTTCAGAGGTGCCGGGTTCCAAGCTGTCCACTGCAGCAGGATGGTTGATTATTAACGGCTTGCGCTGACGGACTGCTTCTCCCCACAGGCCTGCCTTTTCAAGTCCGAAGACTGCCTGGGGCAACACGGTTTTGCCTGGAGGAGCCTGCGACTGCAACCATCCACTGAAAACAAAAAGGCGGGAATCCTCATGATACTCGAAGAGATAGGTGACGCTGCTTTCGGCAAGCTGCAGCGCTTTTGCCAGCATGGTGTCCAGCAGTTCGTTGCAGGAAGCAGTATCTTGGGCATAGATCTGCAACTGCATTTTCTGGCGCCTGATTTCTCTGACAAACCGTTCAGCATGCTGTTGAGCTATTTTTGTCTCTGTCTCTGCCTTACGTCGTGCCAGGGCCTGTTCAGCCAGCAGGGTGGTTATTCCTGTCATCAGAGAGCGTGCATTCTCAAACTGCTCTTCAGTTACGACCGGTACTGCTGTCACAGCTTTCAGATACTCGTCTGGGTCATATCCCCGGCGTTTGGCCTCGTCGCGGTACCAATCAATATCCGGTTGCTTTACAAACACCTGGCCGATCACCAGCCCGCCAAACGGCTTACCATCCAGTATGATCGGCTGGGCTGCGTCCACCAGTCCGTTGGGGCAATGATTTTCTTGTGAGAGGCTCTGACCAGGGTCGGTCTGCAGCAGATGGTCTCTGTTCAACCTGCATCTGCTGACAATCGAATCAATATCAGTGTATTTCGAGCACAATGACGGGCGCGCACTTGAAGCCAGCAGTGTCCCCTGATTATCGATAATGGCTGCGGTAATGCCGGTTACTCTGGTAAAGCCGTCCAGCAGACCCTGCAATTTCGTCGGGTCAAGCAGTGTTTGTAATGAATCGGGCATCAGGCAGCTCCTTCATGAGCGAGATCAGTTTGGTAGTGGATGTTCCTGAGCAGTTTATGTTGTTTTACCTGGAAACAGTTCAGAAGGTCACCTTGGTGATGATCTGCCTGTGATGGATGCCCTGGAGTTTGCGTGCCGTACCGGCTTGTTGATGCTATCGGGCGTTAGCATAGCTGATTGTGTGCAAGATACAATCGGGTGATCACCCTAGAAGGCTGTTTTTTTCGAATGTTTTTCCTGATTAGCGTCAATCTTCCGCTCATGGTTCGACAGTTTCACTACGAACGGAATATCAACAAGTTACAAAGAGAATATCCGCTCCCCCTGAGCCTATCGAGGGGAGAACTGGGAGCAGCGGAAGAATAGCACTAATCAGGATGTTTTTTGATCTTCTGTGGGTGCTGTTATAGTGCAATTCAGTAAATAACGTGCAGGGTTTTATCAGCTCTGCCTGAGCACCTTTGGGATATAAAGCAGAAGGTGGACTTCCGGAATCAGCCCATGCTACTGTATGGCAGGAGATCTGCCATGAAAACAATGACAACAAAAACACACAATTTTCATGTCCCCCTATCGGAACCGGTTTACCGACGACTGAAGGAAACCGCCACCCGTCAGCGCAGACCAGCGACCCAGCTGGTGAAACAGGCGGTTGAACACTGGCTGGATGAGCAGGAACGGCTGGCGGTGCATGAGGAGATTGCTGCCTACGCAGCTGCCATGGCCGGGAGTGAGAGCGATCTTGATCCTGCGCTGGAGACTGCCGCAACGGAGCTGCTTGCAGAAGAAAAGGGGCTGCCATGAAGCGGGGCGATATCTGTTGGGCCAACCTGGCTCCACGTTCCGGCTCAGAACAGGCCGGTCGCCGTCCGGTGATCATTCTGTCCCACGATGCCTTTAACCAGACACCGGTCTGGCGTTCGATTATCGTTATCCCTGTCAGCAGCTCACCAGCACAGTCCCGCCGTGGCCCCACCGTGGTTGGATTGCCGGCCGGAACTGCAGGCCTGCCCGTTGACAGCGTGGCGGTCTGTCATCAGATTACCACCCTTGACCGCAGCAAACTTGAAGAGCCGTTTGGGACAATTCCTGCAGTGTTTATGAAGCAGATTGAACAGGCCTTGCTGAAGGCGGTTGCTGTTGTCTGAACCGGCGTGCCGGTTTCAGGTTCAGCCGTCTGTAGCTCAGCCCGCCGTCACCTGGCGCAGGCTAAGCCCCGGAAGCAACGAAAGTACGACACGGATACGTCTACAATGCAGCACCCGGTAAGCCAGTCCCACTTGATCAGGTGTCGGGGACAGGATGGTGGAAGCAGGC
>CAZYMK010000145.1:6129-7689 GCA_964648885.1 uncultured Geobacter sp.
GCCGCCAAAGCGGCGGGTGTGGTTCATTGGTGGATTCTCCGTTTTCAGGTTCGTTACTGGCTGGTTTTGTCAAGCATCCACTGCCAGACTGGCATAGCCTGTACCTGGAGGGAGCCGACCTGTCTTTGCCAGGTTTCGTTGCCCGTCAGAACCGTAAGCGTGGTACAGGAGAGCTCTACGGCTGCCACATCAAGTGCTGATAGCTCCCGCTTGAGGGTTTTGGGAGCTGTCGTGTCAAGCGAAACCTGTATAAGCTCGTCAATGACAAGGCCCTTGCGGACAACAAAATCAACCTCTTTGCCCCCGGTTGTCTTGTAGCTGAAAAAATCCTGCCCCTTTCTGAATAGTTCCAGCGCCACCGCATTTTCAAGCAGACGGCCGGTGTCAGACTGCTGTTTGAACTTGATTGCCTCGATTAGCCCCAGATCAATAGAGTAAGCCTTGCGTGGCGCCTTGAGCAGCTCCTTGAGTTTTGTCGAATACCGTTCAACTGAAAAGATGAGAAAAGACTCAATCAGGTAGCTTGTATAGTTTTCCACTGTGTGTGAACTGCGAAAGCCCAAAGAGCCCTTGATGGCGTTGGCAGTATATTCACAGGAATGGTTGGTGGTAAGATAGAGGGCAAGTTCATGTATTTTTTGTGGATACTTGACTCTGTAACGACGCACAATATCCTTGAACAGGATGCTGTCGAAAAGGGTGGGCAGGTAGGTTTCAAGTGCCGTGTTGTTAACCACCACTTCCGGGTAGCCGCCGGTATGCAGCCAGCAATCGAAATGATGCCGGATCAGCGAGGTGTTGTTTTGATCAACCTGTTTGGCTGCAAGATATTCCCGAAACGAAAATGGCAGCAGCCTGCATTCCTGATAACGGCCGGTCAGGTGTGTGCCCAGTTCGCGGCTGAGCAGATGGGCGTTGGAGCCGGTGATGACAAGCGAGTACCCCTGTCGCTGCAACCGGTTGACAATCAGCTCCCATGACGGCAGATTCTGTATTTCATCAAACAGTAGCGTGGTGACTTGTCCATAGGTAACCGTCACCGCTTTCAGCAGTTCGTCAAAGTCAGTCAGCCCGGCCAGGCGCTCATCATCAAAGTTGACATAGCCAAAGTTCTGGCCCTGCAGCAGCTGAAAGGCAAAGACCGATTTCCCTGCCCGGCGGGGTCCGGTAATAACCTTGATCAGCCTGCTGTCCATCACGGGCAGGGTAGCGGCAAGCAGTTCACGGGGAATGGTTGCCGCCGTAAGGTTCTGGTCCCGCTCTATTTTATGCTGTTGTATGGCAGTTGTTATCATGAACTGCAAAATAACATCAATTATCTTGCAGTTCAATAAATGAAGTGCAGGTTTTTACGTGCTATGCCTGAGTAGCCTCTGGGGCATATAGCAGAAGGTGGACTTCCGGAATCAGTCCATGGAGCAGATTGAACATGCCTTGCTGAAGGCGGTTGTTTTTCCTAAGAAGAACTAATCTCCAGAAGCATTCCCTCTCCCTGAGGGAGAGGGCAGGGTGAGGGGGAAGAGGCTCATTTCAAGACGCTGCTGCCCCCTCAACCGGCCT
>CAZYMK010000146.1:0-7575 GCA_964648885.1 uncultured Geobacter sp.
GCGCCTCGACGATGGCCACGGTGTTCTGCAGACCGGATTCCACGGACTTTTCCGTCAGCCAGTAGCTATTCCAGAAGAAATAGCCCAGCAAGAGGGTAGCGGCCAGGACGGCGGCGATAAAAACGCCTGCATGCTTGGCGATCAAGAGACGGTTTTCATTTCTCATGGGCAGGTTCCTGTGCTCACTCGCTTACTCGATAGCAAATTAGTACGGATAACATTCTGTTATGCAGCCGATCCGAACCTGCCTCTTCCTTGATCCCGCAATTAGCCGCGTGGCGACTCCTCTTCCAGGGCAGCCTGCAGGCTGGTAATCAGCTTGGGCAGGCACTCGGCCAGGGGGGCCAGGGAAGCCTCTGCGGCCGGGCGGTCTTCCTGCTTGAGGGCGGCATCCAGGGCGACCGCCAGTCTGTAGACCGACAGCGCGCCGACAGTGCCGGCCGCGCCTTTGAGGGCGTGCGCCACCTGCTGCGCCCTGGCCAGGTCGTGCTGCCCGATCAGCTCGGTGAGCTGCCGCAGATCCTCGCTGTGGCCATCAACAAAGAGCTTGAGAGAGCGCCGGTAGTTGTGCAGCTTGCCGCGCAGCAGTGTGAGGCCTGCCTCCAGGTCGAGGCCCTCAATGGCTTCCAGGCGACGACGCAGCTCGGCATCGGCTGCGTACCCGACCGGCAGCGCGGCAGCCGTTTCCCCTGTAGCTGCACCGGTCTCCGGCCGGGAGGCCGGCAACCACTTGAGCAGGCAGGCGTAGAGCTGGCTGGAGGCGACCGGTTTGGCAATATGGTCGTTCATACCGGCATCGAGGCAACGAGCGCGGTCCTCATCAAAGGCGTTGGCGGTCATAGCCAGGATCGGGATATCGTGCCGGTCCGGCAGGGCTCGGATGGCACGGGTGGCTTCCAGGCCGTCGAGGCAGGGCATCTGCATGTCCATCAGGATCAGGGCGTAACAATGCTGTCTGGCCAGTTCCAGTGCCTGCTGACCGTTCTCGGCAACATCAACGAGCAAACCGGCATCCTCCAGCAGGCCGCGCGAGACCTCCTGATTGACCGGCTCATCTTCGGCCAGCAGGATGCGGGTTCCGGCGTAGCGGCTCTTCAGGCGCGCTTCGGCGCTGTCCAGGTCTGTTGTCGGTTCCGGAGCAACCGGTTCACCAGCCAACCCCAGCCGCACGGTAAACCAGAAGGTGCTGCCCTGGCCGGGGCTGCTTTCAAAGCCGATCTCGCCCCCCATCAACTGCACCAGCCGCTTGCTGATGGCCAGTCCCAACCCGCTGCCGCCGTACTTGCGGGTCATCGAGCCGTCGGCCTGCTCAAAGGCGGTGAACAGACGGGCCTGCGCCTCAGCGTCGATGCCGATGCCGGTGTCGGCCACTTCCCAGCGCAGCAGCACACTGTCCGGGCTCTCCTCGATCAGGGCGGCCCGCACGGTAATGGTCCCCTGCTCGGTAAACTTGAGGGCGTTGCTGGTCAGGTTGAGCAGGATCTGGCCCAAGCGGGTGGGATCGCCGTTGAAACGGCGGTCAGCCAGTCCCTCCTGCAATTGGATCAGGAGTTTGAGCCCCTTGTCCGTGGCCTTGTGGCCGATCAGGCTGACCAGGTTTTCCAGGGCCTGACCCAGCCGGAAATCGACCTGTTCGAGCTGCAGCCGTTCTGCTTCGATTCTGGAAATATCCAGGATGTCATTGATGATGTGCAGCAGATGGGCCGAGGCGGTCTTGACCTTGCCGAGCTGGTCGATCTGCTTCGGGTCGCCGGCCTGGCGCAGGAGCAGATCGGTCATCCCCATGATGGCGTTCATCGGGGTGCGCAGCTCATGGCTCATGTTGGCCAGGAAGATGCTCTTGGTGCGGCTGGCGGCCTCAGCAGCGTCCCTGGCGGCGGCAAGATCGCCGGTGCGCTCCTCAACCAGTTTTTGCAAATGATTCCGGTGCTTTTCGAGTTCCTTTTCCGCAGCCTTGCGCTCGCTGATGTCGTGGCCGATGCCCAACACGCCCACCAGGGCTCCCCTTGCATCGCGCATCGGCATCTTGGTGGTTTCGAGCAGTTCGCGGTGGCCATCTGCGGCAAAGACAACTTCTTCCTCGTTCACTGAAAGCCCGTTCTTTTCCATCGCCAGGCGATCATGCTGACGGAAGAAATCAGCAAGTTCCTTGCTCACGAAGTCGTAGTCGGTCTTGCCCTGAATCTGCGCATCGCTAGCACCGAAAAACTGCTCGAAGCGCTTATTGCATCCAAGGTAGACACCGTCTGCATTCTTCAGCCAAACAAGATCCGGCAGTGTGTCGACCAGTGTGCGGAAGCGTTCTTCTTTGTCGGCCAGGGCCTGACGGTCCTTCGCGATCCAGTCGAGCATGGCGTTGAACTGCTGTCCCAGGCGAGCCGCCTCGTCATCGCCGCGCAAGGTCACGCGCAGGTCTGCATCGCCGGACTGGACGGCGTCGGCCACCTTTTGGATGGCATGCAGGCGCCGCGACAGAACGTGACCGGCTAAGCCGGAAAACACCATGCTGAGGACGATGGCCACCAGCGTATACCAAACCCCATGCTGCCTCACGGTCGTGATCTCGGCGGCCAGCGTTTCGCCACCCAGGCCGATACGCACCCAGCCGATCGGCTTGCCGCCGAGCATGACCGGGCTGGCAACATCGACCAGGGCCTGCGTGCGTTGCAGGACCGTTGTCGTCGCTTCTATCGGCAGATCGCTCAGGTAGAGGCCGCGCAGCTTGACGTCGCTGTGGGCCAGTACCAGCCCTTGCGCATCGAGCACAATGGCGTGGCTCAGATCGGGGTAATCCCGCAGGCCGTCGACGATCTCCTGCAGGCCGGCAAAATCGCGCGAGCCCAGCCAGACTGCGGAGGCCCGGGCCACGCCTTGCGCCAGCGACTGCGCCTGCAGGTTATGGCCGGACATCATCTGGGCTTGCTCGCGCCGGGTCATGTCCTGGACGAACAGCAGCATGATGGCGGCCACCAGCACGGCCATGCCGACGGTCAATTGACGGCGCAGCGTGCCCAGCAGCCATTCTTTGATCAGGGTCAGGATCATTTTTTCTCCACCGGCCGCACTTTGCGCTCGAAGATGGCGATGTAGTCGCGTACCTTGGCGTAGCTGGCATCGTCGGCGGCGTGGAAACGCGACGTGGACATGCCGACCAGAATCTTCTGCCCTTCCGGCGCTTGCGCCAGGTTAAGCAGCGCCTTGCGGATCACGTCGCCCACGGCGGTCGGCAGGTCGTTGCGCAGCATCACTGAGTTGTTCATCAGCGGCGGGGTTTCCCAAATCAGTTTGAGTTGCGCCGCCTCGGCGGGATGGTCGCGCTGGAACAGGCGCCAAGGTGGTGGCCAGGTGGCTCCGGCGACCGACTTGCCGAGGTAGGCGTTCATGATCGAGGATTCCTGCGAGCCGACATAGGCATTCTGGATGTCGCGGTTCACATCAATGCCCTGCTGGTGCAGGAAATACTGCGGCATGATGCAGGCGGCCAGGGCGGTGGGCGACGGATAGCTGATGGTCTTGCCTTTCAGGTCGGCGGGGGTCTTGATGCTGCTGTCCTTGCGCACGATGAAGATGCCCCTGAAGTCTTCCGCATCGCCGGCCATGGCGATGACGCGGTAGCCGACCTTCATGGCCTGCAACGTCTGCCAGGGGTTGGGCAACAGGATATCCGGGCTGCGGGCGCGGATCTTTTCTTCGTAGGACTGGTAGTCGCGCGAGGCTTCCAGTTCAATGCGCGATTTAATACCTGCGTCGGCCAATTGCCGGTTCAGGTGATCGACCAGCGGCTGATAGGCTTCGGCCAGCAATTGTGGGTTGTGCAGCGGGTGCACGGCAAAGCGATACACCGGCGCGCTTACGCCAGCTGGTGTCGTGCTGTACTGCAGGGGTTTCTCAGCGGGTGCCGGCTCGCAGCCGCTCAATAGCAAGGCGAATAGCGGAATCAGGAAAGCATTCAGTATTTTCATGGTCTCTTCTCCAGCTATTGCAACAGTGTTTCATAGAGCCGATCAGGCTCCACCGGTTTGGCAATATGCTCGTTCATGCCGGCATCGAGGCAGACTGTGCCTTATGCCGAGGGCAGCTGAACCACTCTTTTCAGCTCTTCCAACCAACCGCTTCAGATCAATCGGTTTGCTCAGATAGGCGTCAAACCCTTCAGCCAGCAGGCGTTCCCGGTCGCCCGGCATGGCATAGGCAGTAACCGCAATGATCGGGGTATGCCCTCCCAGTACCCGTTCCTGCTGGCGGATAGTCGCCGTTGCCAGCCGGCCGTCCAGCACCGGCATCTGCACATCCATCAGAATTGCGTCCCAATGTTTTTCACGCCATTGGTCCATAGCCTGTTCACCATTCTCCACCACCAGGGCTTGATGCCCCAATCTGGTCAACTTACTCTTCAGGGTCTGTGCTTCCAGTCCGTTATCCTCTGCAATCATGATCTGCAGCGGTCTGGCTGAAACTATCTCATCCGGTACAAAGCTGTTGGCCGGTTCTTCAGGAACTTCCTGCACTGCTCTGGTAAACGGCAGTTCCACAAAAAAGCTGCTCCCTTTTCCCTCTTCACTTTCAAAGCTGATCCTGCCGCCCATCAGTTCGGTCAGGCGTTGGCAGATAGTCAGTCCCAGGCCTGAACCGCCAAACGTGCGGGTAGTTGAACTGTCGGCCTGGACAAAGGGGGTGAAGAGCCGGGGCTGCACCGCTGCCGGTATCCCGATGCCGGTATCTCTGACCTCCAGACGGATAACAACCGTGGTATCCTGTTTTGCAAGCAAGGTGCCGACAATGGTAATACGGCCCTGTTGCGTAAATTTGATTGCATTGCCCAGCAGATTCAGCAGGACCTGTTTCAGCCGCAGGGAATCACCGGCCAGCATATCCGGCAGCTCTTCCGGCAGTTCCAGAACCAGCTCCAGTTCTTTCTGGATAACCCGGGCCATCTGGTTATCCACGGCTTCCTTTATGACACGGTGCAGCGAAAAAGCGCTGCATTCCACCTCCATCCTGCCGGCCTCGATCTTGGAGAGATCCAGGATGTCGCTTAACAGGGCGATGAGATTCTTCCCGGATCGTTCCAGGGTATTCAGACAATCCTGCTGTTCCGCTGTCAACTCGGTAAAGCGGAGCAGTTGTGCCATGCCCAGCACTCCGTTCATCGGAGTACGGATCTCATGACTCATGTTTGCCAGAAACTCGCTTTTGGCCCGGTTAGCCGCCTCTGCTGCTATACGGGCCTGTTCAAGTTCTGCCTCATACCGTTTCCGCTCGGTAATGTCGCGGACAAAGGCGCAATTATAGTCCTTGTGATCAAACTCCACATAATTGGCAGCTACCTCAACCGGGATCAGTTTGCCATCCCTGGTTTGATGTACTGACTCAAAGGTGATCGCCCCGGCTTGCTTTACCGCTGCAAACTGTTCTGCAAAGCGCTCGGCCTTGAAATGAATATCTATGTCGGCAATAGCCATCCCCAGCAGTTCATCCCGAGTGTAGCCAAGTATTCTGCAGGCTGCGTAATTGAGATCAACAATACCGCCGTCTTCTTTGACCCAGAAAATGGCGTCCGATGCACGCTCTACGGAAAAGCGGGTAAACTGCAGTTCATGGGTTCGTTCTGCCACCATCTCCTCCAGTCGGTGATGGTGGTGACGGCTCTCAATGTTCAGTTGCGCCCGCTGCAGATTTCGCTTGATGATATGACCGAACTCATCGGGGTGCTGTACCGGCTTGGTCAGGTAATCCCAGGCCCCTTTGCGGAGCGCCTCAACCGCATTATGCACAGTAACGGCCCCTGAAATAACAATCAGCGGTAATCGTTCTGGCCTGCTCAATAAAGGCAATTCCGGTCATCTTCGGCATCATTAGGTCAGTCAGCACGACATCAGGCTGTTCAGATTTGAACAAAGAGAGTCCTTCAACACCGTCTGCAGCCGTTACCACCTGATAACCGGCATCTTCAAGACAGCACCTGAAGTTCAGTCTGATCAGCTCTTCATCATCAATAACCAGCACCTTCACCTGATCTTGCATGTTAATCACCCCTTGTTTTCAGCAGATTCCATCAGATTACAGTGACGCAAAAAGCTGTCAGCGGTCTTGCCGGCAAGTGCCATCTCAATTGCAAAGACCAGATGTCGTGGGTCATCCAGCGGCTTGTACAGACAGCACCAGGCCCCCTGCTGTTCCAGCTGCTTGGTGCCGTAGTGGCCGCTGGTGCCGGTAAAGATGATCAGCGGTGTTTGCGGGCTCTGTTCCTTGATGTTTTGCAGCACCCCGACACCATCCATTCGGGGCATCCGCAGGTCAGTCACCACGATATCCGGGTGATGCAGGGCAAACAGCTCCACCCCTTCCTGACCATCGTTGGCCTGTATGACCATGTAGCCGCTGTCTTCAAGATAGGCCCCCAGGGTGAGCAGAAACTGCGGGTCATCATCAATAATCAGCACGGTTCGCAGTTGTTCAGGCATGCTGTTTCTCCTTGGGCAGCGGCAGCCTGACACTGAAGCAGGCCCCGCTGCCGGGCCTGGAAACCGTTTCCAGCAACCCTTTGTGGTTTTGGGTCACAATCATATAGGAAACCGACAGACCAAGACCGGTGCCGACTCCCGGTTCCTTGGTGGTAAAAAACGGCTCAAACACCCGTCGGCGAACCTCCTCCGTCATACCTGGCCCGTTATCCTCCACCTCTACCACTGCATACTCACCCTGCCGGTAGAGACGCAGCACTATCTGCGGTGGTCGTCCGGCAGGATTTACCATCATGGCCTGGGCAGCATTTTTAAGCAGGTTCAGAAAGACCTGTTCAAGCTCAACCACAATCCCCTTCACCGGCGGCACCTGCGGGTCGTACTCACGCACAAGCTCTATGGAGCGGAAGTCATACCGTTTTTTCAGGTCGTAATCACTGCCGGCCAGTTCAATGCTCTGCTCAAGAATTTCACTCAAGGAGAGCAGTTCCATGGTTGTTTCGGCGCTTCTGCTGAAATCAAGGATGTTTCTGATAATCCTGGCTGCCCGGGACGATGACTCGCAGATGCTGGCAATAAACTCGGGGATCTGTCGCTGGACAAAATAGGCCTGCATCGCCTCAAGGCTGCAGCCGGTCTGATCTGCCACTGCCTTATTGGCCGGAAACGCCGGATCAAGGCGGCGTTCAATGTTGTGGGCCGCCTGGATAATGATCCCCAGCGGATTGTTGATCTCGTGGGCCATACCGGCTGCCAGACCGCCCACCGACATCATCTTTTCGGTCTGCACCATCAACGACTGTACCCTGGTCTGCTCAGTAACATCTTCAATCCTTATTACTGCGCCTTCAACACCATTTGCCACCAGCGGATACAGCATCAGGTTGTAGAAACTTCGCATGCCGTCATGTTCTAACAGCAGTTTTTCCATGCCGGAAGGGTGCCGTCCCAGCACGTTGGTACGCAACGACTCAATCCAGGGCGCAAACTCCGGCAGAAGCCGGTTGATCCCCTTTCCTACGGCATCAGCTGCTACAATACCGGTCAATGATTCGGCCTGACGATTCCAGAGGATAACCCGCTGATCAGCATCGATCCCCACCAGCAGTGA
>CAZYMK010000147.1:0-7572 GCA_964648885.1 uncultured Geobacter sp.
TCAACGAAGAACTGGGCCGCATGAACCTGCTGAGCTATCCGGTAATCGCGCTGCCATCGATGCTTATTATGCTGGCGTTGTTCTACTATCTGTCACGGTCGCTTACCCAACTCGCGGGACTGAAGCTGAGCGAAGTGATCAAGCAGCGTTGAGTTATTTGAAAATGGCTCGATGGTTAACTCGCCAGAGACTTTCTGTCTGTTTGCCAACCTATTGCTTTCTGTGCAAAATTTCGTACATATCCCACCAGAAAGTAGCAACTCCTGCTCAATCGCTGGATCAAGCGGAAGGCTCAGGCCGGTAAGTTCACAGTTTGCCTGAGAAACACTTCTGAAGCACGACTTGGAAAGAGCAGCTTTTGCGCCCAGTCTGGTGCCCGGCAGGTAACAGCTAAAAGAAAAGGCATGCCGCAATGGGCATGCCTTGATAACAACCTGAAGTAGTTCTGTGTCAGTGCGCCGTATGCTCGCTGCTTGCCTTGATGCGAGACTGGGACCTGGTGTTTGGTGTCAAGGCTTGACGCAGCCGCTCCCCTGACGGTGGGTACAGAGCAGGTAGCCGATCCAGGTGCTCCAGTAACGCAGCGCGTCATCAGCATTGGACCAGGTATCCCAGACTCCCTGCACCGATTTATTGCCTACCCGCCTGTCAAGCGCTGCAACCAGGAGTTCGCCGGTCGTGTCGTCGGTAACCCTGAATTCAGCTGTTATCTCTCCGACGCCGGACTGCTTGCCGGTTGCAGTCAGTTTAACCAGGCTGAGGCCAGCGCCGATCGGCGTTGCTGACGACGTTATCATTCGCACCGGTTTGGAAGAATCGGCATCACGAATAGCCATCTGCAGGTTCAACGTACCCTTGCCGCTCTCTTTGACGACCTTGATCCCCTTTTCAAGCTCCTGCACTAGATAGACATAGGCGTTATTTGCCAACCGCTGATAATTTTGACGCTCGGAAGCTCCAAGTTCACCTTCTTTGGCAATCAGCACCGGCTCAACAATCATTGCCGAATACTGTTTGATATCAAAACCGGGTTTGACATAGCGGTAAAGGGCCTGATTGTCCTTTCCTTCCTGCAGGATATCCGGGTTGACCAGCACTGCGCTCTTTGGATTGACGCTTCTGGCCTGATGGCTTGCCGTACAACTGCACACTACGAGTGAACAAAGCAGCACTGCAGCCAGGTTTGTGAAAATGCGAATCATAATGGGCCTCACTTTCTGTGGTTGTTGTATTTGCATGCTTGTGCGCGTACTACCTCACACATGCGGCTGGCTGAACATTATGTACCGGCACACCCTTGCGGATAAGCTCCAGCATCTGTTGCATGGATGGTTTGGTCTGCTGATAGAACAGCTTGATCCCTTCGCAGAGGTAGTTTAATCCCGGTTCACCTTCGGGAGTCCGGTTAAAGCGGTGCTTTGGACAGCCGCCATGACAGGCAAAGAGGAACTCGCATCTGCGGCAATAGCCAGGCAGGGTGGTCTCCTTTGCTGCACCAAAATGTTCCTGTATCTCTGAACGGATCAGCTGCTGCAGACCTCCTTTATCATGTATGTTGCCCAGACGATAGGCGGGGTACATGAAATGGTCACAGGAAAAAATATCACCGTTGTGTTCAAGAATCAGGTTCCCGCCGCAGCGAGGGGCAAGATAACAAACTCCCGGCCCCCTACCTGCCCAGGCTGCCAGTATCCATTCAAAATTCATCACAAACATCTGCCCAACATCGTGCTGGATCCACTCTTGATACATCTGGGTCAGGAAGGCACCATACTGTTTCGGCTCAACGCTCTGCTCGGTTACGACGGCAGTCTGCCCGGCCACCTGCTCAACAATCGGGATGAACTGCAGGTAGTGCACATCGTGCTGCCTGAAAAAGCGGTACACTTCAAGGGGGTAGTGGGAGCTATGACGATTCACGGTGACAAGAACATTGAGCTCGACCTCATGCTTTTGAAGCAGCTTCAGGGCAGTAAAAGCTGAGTTGAAGCTTGGATTATCGGCTGCATCCAGCCGACAGGTATTATGAATCCCTTCAGGTCCGTCCATGCTCAATCCGACCAGAAAACGGTTGCGGGCGAGGAACCTGCACCAGACCTCATCTAACAGGGTTCCGTTGGTCTGAAGGGTGTTGCTGATTTTTTTCCCCTGAGCGTACTTTTTCTGCAATGCCAAAGCCTGCTGAAAAAAATCAATACCCGCCAGAGTAGGCTCTCCTCCCTGCCAGTCAAAAACCACCTCCGGGCCTGCCTGGGCGGCTACGTACTCTCTGATATAGGACTCCAGTACCTGATCAGACATGCGGAAGGACTGACCTTTCGGAAAGTATTGCTCTTTTTCATAGTAGAAACAGTAGCTGCAGCGTAGATTACAGGCCGGCCCGGCAGGCTTTGCCATCAGGTGGAAGCCATGCTGCAGCACCGTTCGACGTTCGTTACAGCTCACAGCAGAGCTGCTTCCTGTGAAGCAAGGGCAGCCCGCAGTGCCAGATTTTTCACAACAAGCTCCGCTTTGGTCATACCGGGTACGGTGACATCGTCCCGTAGTTCACCGGTTCTGAAGTCCACCAGATTGATCTTTTCAATCGGATCGTTTGTCAGGCAGTACAGCTCCCACTGATCTGCTTCTTTTTTTCTCGGGTCAACATAGCGGGCTAACTTCCAGTCGCCGGTACACAACGCTCGTACGTTATTGGGCTGCCGCACCGGTCCGGATACCAGTGGTGCACCGTTCTTGATCGCATTTTCAACATATTCAAGAAACAGGTCATACTGATAGGGCAGCGGATCCGGGGGGTAGGCTGCTTTTTCGGTGATGGTGTCATTGGTCATGAACAGGGCACCCGGTCGCGGCCTGCCGTCCGGTCCGCTAATGGTTCCAGTAGTTGTACCCAGGATATGGTCAGACAGATCTGCACCGGCAAAGGGGGTGTAGGACGGCTTGCCGGTAACCTTCGCCATGATCTGCCGGATCTGCTCCTGATGATACCCGGCCAGCCCCAGCAGGGTCGGCGCCAGATCGATTGAGCTGGTGGGCTGCCGGATCTCGCGCATGGTGGTTATGCTGCTGTTTACCAGGGGGGAGGAGACCACCAGCGGTACCCGGATCGTCTCTTCGTAGGCATTGTGCCATTTCTGTATCATGCCGCCGTGTGCCCCGGCCATTTCGCCATGATCCGACAGAAAGACGACAATCGTGTTGTCGGTTAGTTTGTTGTCATCAAGGGCCTTCAGCATCTTGTGTATCTGCAGGTCAGTCAGATAATGCAGGTAGGTATAGAACTGGTTGTAGGCCAGAGACCAGGCCTCCGCATTTTCTCCCTGCAGTTGAAAAGGAAGCGGCGATCTGACTGGAGACTTGCCGATAAATCCTGAATCGGTTTTTGCTGCAAAAGCAAGCCCCCATTTAAGAGAGTAATCTTTATGACACAGCGGTTTGTCATCCAGGGTCTCGGTGTAGGTTGGCGGCAGCCGGCTGTTGTCCTGAGGAAAACCGTCAGGATTCAGCTCAACCCGATACTGGTCGGCAGGGTCAGCGCCGCCCATACGGCTTGTCTCACCCTTGGCCGGAATTTTCATGGGGGGTGGATAGTTCGTCCACTGGACCACGCCCGTACCGTGGGGGTCAACAGGGGTTCCCGGCATTTCCCAGTTGATCGGCATCAGGCTGCAGTCATGGGGGTTCACCAGTGACCCGACCGCAAGCCACGGGACATTGGAGCTGTCTTTGCCTTTGGCAGCAAGAAACCCCTCGACATTTTTTGCAAACGCGACATCCCGAAATGCTCCGGCGTTGTCGGCGGTTCCACCGTGTGGTTCGGGCGCGGACTGCTCCCAGTCGGCAAAGCCCCAGGGTTTAAGGTAGTCCGGAGATTCAGTCTCCGAAACATGCCACTTGCCGAAATAATGGGTGCTGTAGCCAATGGCGCGGAACCAGTCGCCGATAGTCGGCAGACCTTCAGGATCAAGCCAGGGTACATCGTTAGCAGACTTGAACAGTCCATCGGTCTGACTGACACCGTGCATGGTTGGATACTGGCCGGTCATGATACAGGTTCTGCTGGGAACACAAGCCGATGAGGCGGTGTGGTGTTTACGCATGACCACCGCATTCTGACGCAGGCGCAACAGTCCCGGAAAAAATTTGGTGTAAGGATTGTCTGGCGAGAGCGCCCTGAAACCGAGGATCTCTTTTAATCCCTGGGCCACTCCCTCATCGGGGGTGTATCCTTCAGGCGGGGTCTGCATCTGGTCAACCATCAACAGCAGGATGTTCGGCTGCCGGGTCTGGCCGGAGGAGTCAGAAGAACAAGAGGAGAGCGTACCCAGTGCCCCTGCCAGTGAAGCCACTGCAAAAATGGAGGGGGGTGTTTTGATCAGAAACTCCCTGCGGGTCAATTTTTTCATGTGTGGCGCACTCCTTTTTGTCTTTAGCAGTTGGCTATACCTTGCCGGACTGACGGCATATCAGCAGCAGGGATGCTGTACTCCGGCAGCGGTGATGGTAACAAGGGTTGATTTAAAAGCAGGGGTTCTGCTCTCCGGATCGCGCTGGCTCATCGGTATCAGTACATTGGCCTCGGGAAAGTATGCGGCTACACAACCTTTGGGGATGCTGTAGGGATAGAGCCGGAAACGTCGTGCTTCAGCCGGAGCATCCTGTGCCTCACTCTGCAGTTCCACTACCTGGTGGGCAACGAAGCCCAACTCACGGATGTCGTCCGGGTTTATCATCAACACTCTGCGGGTGCCTATAACACCTCTGTAACGGTCATCAAGACCGAAAACAGCGGTATTGAACTGATCATGGCTGCGCAGGGTGGTGAGGAGAAACTGGCCGGTAGAGGGGGTAACGATATTCAGGCCCTGGACAGTAAACTGTGCCCTGCCGTCCGGGGTGCGGAATTCCCTCTGGCGGGCCGGGTTTGGCAGTTGGCAGGTACCCTCGCCATGAACCATGGTTGCCAAGTCATCAAGGCCGGGGATAACGCGGGCCATACAGCTGCGGATAAGATTGTAATCGTTTGCCAGCTGTTCCCAAGGAATTATCACATCACCAGGCAGCATAGCCTGGGCCAGTTGTGCCACAATCCAGGGTTCGCTGCGCATCAGGGGGGAAAGCGGCTCAAGGCAACCACGGGAGGCAGTGACTGCTCCGGTGGTGTCTTCGGAGGTGGTGCAACGAATGCCGTCAATCCCCTGGTCTTTTTCACTTCGTCCCAGACAGGGCAGCAGCAGTGCAGACCTGCCTGCCAACAGATGCTGACGATTCAGCTTGGTGGCGATGTTGACCACCAGATTACAGCGTTGCATCGCCTGGATTGTTCGGGCGGTGTCAGGGGCAGCTGCAAGCAGGTTACCCCCCAGGCTGATGAATACGTTGATATGTCCGTTATACATGCTATCCAAGGCTGCTGTCGCATCAAGCCCGGCTGTGCGCGGGGGCGTGAAGCCAAAGGTTTGACCCAGGGAATCCAGGAAGGCCTCCGGCATTTTGGTACCGACACCTACGGTGCGGTGCCCCTGTACATTGCTGTGGCCACGAACCGGGCAGAAGCCAGTGCCCGGTTTACCCACCATACCCCGCAACAGCAGCAGGTTGATGATTTCCCGCAGGGTGGCAACACCGTTGGTATGGTGGGTCAACCCCAGACACCAGGCTGCAATAACCCGCTCTGATCTGGCAAACAATCCGGCTACCTCACGGATGCGCAGCTCCTCAATACCGCAGGCTGCTGCCAGGAGCGGCATCTTTTCCTTACGGGCAGATTCGCAAAACAGTTGAAACCCGCTGGTCTGCTGCAGAATAAAGTCCTGATCCAGCACACTGCCGGGCTGTGCGTCCTCAAGCTCCAGCACGGCAAGGATCAACGCCTTGACCAGAGCCTGATCACCGTTAATCCGCACTGGTAAATGCAGCGTACCGAAATCGGTCTTTTTGCCCAGCAGACCTCCAACCTCCCGCGGATTGGCGAAACCCAGTAATCCTGCCTCAGGCAGCGGGTTGATCGCCACAATCTGTGCGCCGTTCCTGACGGCACGCTGCAGGTTTGTCAACATGCGGGGATGGTTGGAACCGGGGTTGTGACCGAATAGCAGGATCAGATCGGCCTGTTCCAGATCGTCATTGGTGACAGTACTTTTACCTGAACCCAGGGTTTGGGTCAGGGCCATACCTGATGCCTCATGGCAGAGGTTGGCACTGCCGGCCAGATTATTGGTGCCAAACCGGCGGGCAAGTAGCTGCAGCAGAAAGGCCGCTTCATTGCTGGATTTTCCAGAAACATAAAATGCCGCCTCATCCGGTGAGGCAAGGTGTTGCATCTCTTTACGGATCAACGTAAAGGCAGCCTCCCAGGAAAGAGGCCTGAAATAGCCGGTGTCAGGTGTCCGCAGCATGGGCTGAGCGATTCTGCCGCACTGTTCCAGTTCGTAATCACTACAGGTACGCAACTCTTCAAGAGAATGGACGGCAAAAAAAGACGGATCTGCCAGGCGATTGGTTGCTTCCGAAGCAATGCTCTTGGCTCCGTTTTCACAGAACTCAAACCGTTCCCGCGTGTGAGCCGGGTGTGACCAGGCACAGCCGGGGCAATCGTAGCCGCTGGACTGATTTACCTGTGACAGTGCCATAGTGCCGCGCAGAATGCCGGCCTGGTTGTAGATATGCTCAAGTGCCGACTTGATGACTCCGGCGCCACCGGCTGCGGTTGCGCATGGCTTGACCAGACGACCTCTGGAGAGCTGTTCTGCCAACTCGCTGATCTCGGCCGTACTGAAGTCCTGCACCGCTGTCAGCAGTGCCCTTTGAATAAACTCCAGCCGGGCCAGCTGCTGCAGCCGTTGCTGGTGAACGGCCAGCTGATCCAGCGTGAATAGTACCGGCCAGAGCTGGCCTGCTTCAGTCAACCCCAGCAGCATGACCTCTTCCGGATCCGGGATGTCGTTTGGGTCGTCCAGGAGCGAGCGCAGCCCGGCTTGGAGTGAGCGGATCTTCTCATGACCATCCGGTGTCAGCGTGTTGTTGCGCAGCAGCTCCAGCCAGTGCAGCCGGGCGATACCGTGGGCCAAAATGGGGGCTGCCTGCACCGCCAGGGTAGTGACCATCTCAGGCAGAGGAATTGGCTGATCGCCATCAGGAAGCAGCTCCAGGCCAAAGTCAAGCAGCGGTATGCCGGACTGCATCCGGTTGATCACCACCAGGTCTGTTGCATCGTTGTCGATCTTTCCGGCAATGGCCAGATCAAACAGCAGCGCACCGGCCAGCATACCTGCCAGCGTCTGTTCAGGGATGATCCTCAGACCACCTTCACTGGTGTTTTGAAGCAACAACAGACAGCTTTCTGTCAGCATGAGCGGTTTCCTTTACCTGGTACATTTTGGGCTGGGTGACATAGGCACAATGAACGGGCGTGAAAAGCGTAACGTGAATACAGCGATTGTCAACTGCTGCTTGCTGTTCGTAAGCAGCGTCTGGTGTGGAACCGGTGGGACCTTGCCGATCCCACCGGTGGATATAAATGTTTGCTGAAGTGATTGACTCCTGAAGGCGTTTTTTTGATTACCGCGCGTT